>DASTQY010000323.1:0-3464 GCA_035761525.1 Nitrospira sp.
GGGGGCCCTCTCCGCCGCAGAGGACACCGGGCTAATTGCGACTGTCGTCCCTAATGTGGCCTTGAGCGGCTGGAGAGGGTTTGTATCGTTTGATGTGGGGGTTGGCTTAGGGTTCCTCGGTCGGGAGAAATACGGCACTCAAGAATTCGGGGGGCACGTCCAATTTGTGCTGACCACTGCGCTTCAAATCCATCCGATCTCGCATGCGTTTGCAGGGTTTCGCCTTCAGCACTTCTCAGACGCCGGCATCTATGGTTCTGATTCTCTCGGTTTCGACTTGTACATCATCGAGGTCGGCTATAGGTTTTGAGTGTTTGGCGCATGGGAATTCCTAATGTTCTATGCTCTCGGCGATCGTTTGATCAACAATGGGTGCTCGTCATTAACCACGGTGTTTGGCAGAACTTCATGTCCGATCGGTTTGAAGCCTCTGACTCTTCTGTAAGATCTGCAATGTTTTAATACCTGCCTTGATAATATATGCAAGCTAGCCCTCTTGGAGTCGTTGTCATGATCTGTCCTCCACTCTTTCACCGCAGTGTCACCGAGCACAGGTCATCCTGCCAAACCCAGCCGGGCAACGAGTAAAAACCGCCGGATATGGTGGAAAATCAACAGGGTCGGCTAACCCGTGATTGTGCAGGACGGCGTGAGCCATACTGATGCGCATACACATACGTGAACTCAGCTCCCAGAAAGAAAATCAAGGCAGAGTAGTATACCCACACCAAGATTGCCATCAATGAAGAGGCGGCCCCGTACATCGATGTCATCGCGGGCCCTCGCAGATAGATTTCGATTGCCCATTGTCCCAACGTGAACAGCGCGGCAGTAGCAATTCCTCCAATCCAGACATCCTGCCAGGCGATATGTCCTGCCGGTAACATTTTGAACATGAGCGTGAACAGAATGGCCATGACAATGGGTGATCCCATGATGTCGATCACCATCATCAAGACCTGCGGCTGGGACAGCGCGCTCTTCATGAATGTCCCCGCAGCGGCCATAACGACGTTCAGTACCAAGGCGGCGATCAGAAGGAACCCTGTCCCGATGACCAGCAGAAATGAGAAGAGTCGCGTTCTGAGCAGTCCCCAAAGGGCAGCACTCCGTACCCGGCACGGAATCCGCCATATGAAATTAAGCGCATCCTGCAGTTCACTGAACATGCCCATGGAAACGATGAAGAGGGTACTGAAACTGATGAGGGTGGCGATGGTGCCATGGACAGGGTGACCGGCGCTGTGCAACATGGGCGTCATCGCATTGGCTCCATGCTCTCCGATAAGATCTTCCAACTGATGACGCAACTCACCTTGCACGACATGTTCATCCACGACAACTGCCGCCACGGCGACGGCCAGCGTCAAGAGAGGGGCGAGGGAGAACAGCGTGTAATACGACAGGGCGGCACTCAACCGCCAGGGATTATCATCCCACCACTTCGTCGCCGTGGTCGTGAGCAAGCGGATGATCGACTCGATGGTCGTGCTCATTCAAGTGGATCCTACGGCCAGTGTCGGCCCGCCATCATTGTACCTAGGGCTATGCAGGGTGGACGGGAGTACACAGTCATAGAGAATACTTAGACGGACGTTACCATGCACGAGTCGCCCTGATGCGCACACAAAGCCGGACGCCGATATCCATTCTACAGTCAGCTGGTGTGGGGGGACTTATACTCATCGCTCTTGTCGGTACGGCCGGCTCCTCTCAGGCATCTCAACCGGGGTTACATGTGGAGATCCTCGGCATCCGGAATAGTATAGGAGCAGTGGCATGCGCATTGTTCCAAGGACCGGAAGGATTTCCTACTGAGTTTTTGCGCTTTGCCAGCAAGATGATGATGGTCAAAGTCCGTGCTACCAAGGCCACTTGTGACTTTGCAGACATAGCGCCCGGCACATTTGCACTTGCGGTGATTCATGATGAAAACCGAGACGGCAAACTCGCCACAAACGTGATGGGGATACCTCAGGAAGGATATGGCTTTTCGAACGATGCGAAAGGCTCAGGAGGGGCGCCCTCGTTTGAGGCGGCCAGTTTTTCATACAATGGACAAAGCTTAAATATGACGATCGCCTTACAGTACTGATTCGGTCCCCAGCGCAGTCAGGGTCCTGCTCTTTGGTGCCAACCTTTTAGTTGTCGCAGGAATACGACTGCTCCAATGTCGGCCACGTGAGGAACCGACCATTTTGGCAGGATGGCGGAGGCGATTGGCACGAACCACGGAGTCGTCAATGCACCCACAATTAACGCATCGTGTTGCCAGGCAGATGCGCCCTCTCTCATCTCTCAGCTCTCCGAAATTTTCGGGGATGAGCAGACCATGGCAGCGTTGACATAACATAGATGCTTCTCCTCTCCTTCATACCTCCGCCCACCGCCCGCAGGCCTTCTCTCATGCGGAGAGCATTGAGGCGTTGCGCGGGCTGATCGGCATGGTAAGGGTCGCCGTGGTGCCCTGCTTGGGTGCCGATACAAAATCAAAGCGACCGTTTAAGGCTTTCATGCGTTCCCGGATCGTGAGGAGACCGATCTTCGAAGAGAGGATGTTCCCCGTTCCGGCAAGCGATGGCCCTTGCGAGACCGCGAGATCGAAACCGCTTTCGTCACGCACCACGATCTGCAGGAGCCCCTGGTCGCAGGTCAGGCGGACCGTTGCTTGTTTTACGGCCGCATGCTTCGCCGTGTTGATCAGCAGCTCCCGCACCGAGCGAAAGAGCAGGACGGTACAACTGATAGGAAGGCGGCACTCATCCATTGGATCAATTTCCACTCTTACCTCTAGCTCGTGGCGCTTCATCTGTGTCGCGAGCGCTCGAATCCCCGCGACCAGTCCTTGTTCGTGCAGGATAGGTGGACTCAACTCGGCCATCAACGTCTGGCAATACTGTAAGGCTTGGCTCAACACCTCATCGACTTCTCGGACCATCGCATCGCCTGCTGAAGGCACAGAGAGTCGCTGCAGCTGTCCGATTTTCATACGGCCGAGCACGAGCAACTGCGCCAGATAGTCGTGCAATTCCGTTGCTAAGTGCGTGCGTTCACGCTGCTCCGCGGCATCGAGCGCGGTCGCCAGGGACCGGAGATCCACCCGGGAACGGCCTAACTCCTGAGTGCACTCGCTGAGTTGCTGTTCTAGCAATCGGTTCCACTGTTGGAGCGTGGTATCTGCCGCTCGCCCCGCGTTGATCCCGGTGTCCTGAGAGTCAAGTAGCGCTTCTTTCGCCGTATGGACGTCTGCCGTCATGCTTCCATTATTCTTTAGATGGTTCATATGCGGCTCCTTTGGTATGTCTCAACTATCGAGATATAACAAAACAAGTAAGGATCGAAGGGAAGCACTAGTTAGAACCCTCGTGATCATGCCAGCATGTTAGAGCGGCGGGCGAAGCCGAACTGTCTCAAACAGACCATACGGTTGGTTCGGATAAATCCGCCTCTTAAATAGGTTTCAC
>DASTQY010000324.1:0-4484 GCA_035761525.1 Nitrospira sp.
ACCGGTTGCATATCGGCCTGAAGAGGCGGCCGCTGGGCCTTGCCTGATGGTTCTTCTGGCTGGCATCCGATGGACCAGAGCAGCAGAGCCAGAATGATCATGAAGGCGCGTGTCGGCATGAGCCTAGATTTCCTCCGATGAAGCGGCGGGAGTCAGTGAACGTTCGATGTGGATGCGCCGGGACAGCACCAACGCATGCATGACGGGGACAACGAGGAGCGTCATAACGGTCGAGACGGCAAGGCCGCCGACCACCGCACGGGCCAACGGTACCATCGTCTCATTGCCTTCCCCGAATCCGAGTGCCAAGGGAAGCAGGCCGAGGATCGTCGCGAGAGCAGTCATCACGATCGGTCGAATACGCCGGCGTCCGGCTTCCAGAACAGCCCGGTCGGCGGAGGCCCCCGCTCGGACCATCCGGTTCGCAAAATCCACAAGCAGAATGCTATTCGAGACTACGATGCCCATCATCATGAGCGTGCCAATCATCGATTCGACGTTGATTGACGTATCGGTCAGATGCAGCATGACGATTGTGCCGATCCAACCCAATGGGACTGCGACGAGAATGATGAGCGGATCGACCATTGAGCGAAACAGGCCGACCATCACAAGATAGATCAACAGGACCGCAAGAGGCAGCGCGAGCGAGAAGTTGCTAAAGGCGGCGCGCATATTGGCCACTTCCCCCTTCAGTTCGATCGTCACGTCCTTCGGAAGCACAATTCTCTGCAGCACCGCCTCGATATCTGTAGCGACACGCCCGAGGTCATTGCCGACCGGTGTCACCAACACGTCGAGCAAACGCGACAAATCATAGTGGTCCACACTGTCCGGGCCTGTCTTGATCTCCAGCGAGGCCACGTCGCGGAGGAGCACCGGTGGCCCCCGACGTTCGTCGGAGGCAAAGAAACCAGCGGACAAGTCGAGATTGCGCCCGGCAAAAGGCGTATTTTGAAGCGCGATGGTCGAGCCGCTGGATCCGGCGGTGGTGAGGGCTGAAGTCGGATTGAGAGGGGTCCGGGCGCCGATAACCGGAATATTGAGCAGATCTTCGGTCTTGGTCAGTGATTGCTCAGGGTACTGGGCCAAGAGAAAGTAGCCGTTGGCCGTCTTGGGATCGAGCCAGTAGTTAGGACTCAGGGCTAAGTTTGAGCTGATGCCTGTGATCACATCTACGATGACCTTGTCCTGCGTCAGTCCGTAATAGGCGGCTTTTGTCCGATCCACGTTCACGTGAAGCTCCGGATAGCTCTTGCCTTGCTTGATGCGCACGTCCGTCGTATTGGCGACTTGGGCGACCTCCTGACGGATATGCTCTGCAACCGGACGAATGAGATCCAAGGACGGTCCCTTGATCTGAATGTCGATTGGGGCACGCAGGCCGAAGTTCAACACGTCGCTGATGATGCCGCCCGTTTGAAAAGTGATTTCCACCCCGGGAAGTGACTTGCGGGCTTTTTCTCGCAGGACGTCAATGTACGAATCGGTCCGGCCTGTATGCCCGGACACCAGATTGACGAGCACGAAGGCCGTGTGATTTCCCGTGTTGGGTGCAAAACGGGCCGCATCGCCAAAATAGAGGCCGGTATTGGAGACGACTTCTTCAAGCTCCTGCCTGGGAACTGTCTCTTGCACGAGTCGTTCAATGTCGGCCACGATGGCGGTTGTCTTCTCAATTCGAGAGCCCTCGGGGGCGGTGACGAGCATCGTAAAGTTTCCTGCGTCGACCTTCGGGAAAAATTCCGTATGGAGGCGGGGCAGCAGAGTGACGCTCGCGACCAGCAGAGCAGTCAGCGCCAAGATCAGTACCAACCACTTCAGCCGCAGGCCCGCGCGGAGTACCATCTCGTATGCCGACAAGACGAAGCGAAACCAGCCGTGGGCGGCCGATGCGTCGTCCTCCGACCCGTTCCCATGCCCACGGGAATACAGCCGGGCCAGCACGACGGGCGTCACCGTCATCGACACGGCGTAGTCTGCGAGCATGGCAAACGCCACCGTCATGGCCAGGGGCACGAACAGATACTTGACGATTCCTGCAAAGAAGATGATCGGCAGGTAGACGATCAGAATACAGAGCGTGGCGACGAAAATAGGAAGCGTCAGCTCGGTGGCGCTGTCCTCGGCGGCTGACCGGCCGTCTTTTCCCATTTCCAGGTGACGATGGAGGTTCTCCTGAACCACGATATTGTTGTCGAGGAGGGTGCCGATGACGAGGGCGAGACCCCCGAGCGTCATGATGTTGACAGTCTGGCCGCTGAGAAAGAGGGCGACCAGCGCAGCGGTCAGCGAGAGGGGAATGGCGAGCCCCACCACCAATGCCGCTTTCATGCTGCGCAGGAATAAAAAGATCATCAAGCCGGCAAGCCCGGCACCCAACAATCCTTCCTTCTGGAGGTTAGCGATGGCTTGCCGGATGTACAACGATTGGTCGTAAATAAATTTCACGGTGGTGCCGGCGGGAATTTCCGTCAACTTGTGCAGCTTCGCTCGAACGCCATCCGTCACTTCCAGAGTATTCGCCCCCTCTTGTCTCGTGATCGGCAGATACGTCGCTTCACGGCCATTGACGCGGACGATTGAGGTTTGAATGGCGGCGCTGTCCGCCGCGGTCCCGATGTCGCGAACGAGAATCGGCGTGCCGTTTACAACTTTGATCGGAATGTCATTAATCTTGTCGACCACGCCGACGAGACTGTTCGAATACACGTAGTAATCCAGGTCCCCGATCTTGATGTCTCCGGCAGGAATGATCGCGCTTTGCGCGTTAATGGCCTTCACCACGTCTGACGGCGAAATGCCCCGAGCCAGCATCCGCTGCTGATCCATGAAGACTGTGATCTGCCTGACTTTGCCGCCCAATGGAGGACCAAAGGAGATGCCGGGAATGTTGGCGATCTGGTTGCGCACGGTAAAATAGGCCAGGTCGCGAATGTCTTTCGCGCCGAGGCTCTCGCTGCTGATGGAGAGAAAGCCGACCGGTAGGCTCGCGACGCCGAACTTGTAGACGGAAGGCGGATAGACGCCGGGCGGCAGCAGACGAATGATGCTGTAGGCCAAACTGGTCAGTTCTGATTGCGCGGCATCGATGGAATACTCCGGTTGAAAGAAGACTTTGATATAACTCATGCCGGCGAGCGACTGGGACTCAATATGCTCCACGTAACTGGCTTCGACGAACCGTTGTTCCATCCGGAGCGTGATGGCTCCTTCCATCTCGCCGGGACTCATGCCACGGTAGAAGGTGGTGACAAGGATCGTTGGTATCTTGATTTCCGGAAAAATGTCGACACGCATTTTTTGGTAAGAGACGGCCCCGAGCACCAGAGCGATCATGCATAGCGCAAAAACGGCGTAAGGGTTTTTCAATGCGGATCGTGTCAGCATGGCGTTTCCACTGGATAGGGCGTTCGATTTCTGCTCAACCAGTACCGGCAGATATCTTCCACGCACTGCACCAGGTCTTCGAAAGTGTCCGGCTTCACCACATAGCCATTGACGGAATTCGCGTAAGCGGTGGAAAGGTCGGCGACTTCGTCGGAAGTCGTAAAGGCGACGACGGGAATAGCTGCGAACCGTCGCTCGGAGCGAAGACGTTTGAGAAAGACGTCGCCCCGTTCATGCCGGAGGTGCCAATCGAGCAGGATCAACGAAGGTAGTTCAGGCCGGTGTTTGAGAAAGTGCAGCGCTGCCTCGGCATCCTGTTCGGAGTACAGGGCGACATCGAGGTCGGTGCGCATGAGCGCCTCGCGGAAAAGTTCGCGTTCGCCGGGGCTGTCGTCGATCAATAAGACGGAGGCGTGGCGGTGCATCGAGAAGCAGTTCAGCAGAGATCGTGCCTTGGCGGGACTGAAGGAAGAAGCGATGACTTTTTTCGAGAGATCAATTACTTAACTGCCTCACCTCATGAAACTGGGCGACAAGGCCATTGAGACAGGCCTGGAGAACTTCCAGAGCCCTCTGGAAGGTTTCCATATCAGCAGCGGAAGAGGAAGCCCGCCGATGGGTGCTGTGTTGAGGCGGTCATTCTAATGCTTCAGGTTCGGTCGACCGCTGGGGGCAGGACGGCGCCACGAGAATCCCGACGCCCGGGACTTCTTCTTACTGTTGTTGTGCGAGTGGGGCTGCAGTCCCTGGGGAGCCGACCGGTGGAAGCTGCGCGACCGGCGCCTTTTGAACTTGATTGTAGAGCGCCAGAGCTTCGGGCATCTTTTCGGTGAGCCGTTTGATCCTGGTCTCGTGTCCCGGGTGGGTCGAGAGAAATTCTTGTGGTTGTTTCCCGTCAGAGGACTGCTGCATTCTTTGCCACACTCGCACCGCCTCCTGCGGGTCGTAGCCGGCATCTGCCGCCAACAGCAACCCGATATAGTCCGCTTCGGACTCATGGGCACGACTGAACGGTAAGAGCACTCCCACCTGTGTGCCGACGCCCAATGCGGACATGGCAGCCTGACTTGTCACCGGACTGAATCCTTGAGTTC
>DASTQY010000325.1:0-6215 GCA_035761525.1 Nitrospira sp.
GGTCGCCGTGGATAGTGTGCCCCAACCGTTCATGGGCACGGTCAGCTACATCTCGCCGCGCGCAGAGTATACGCCGCCGGTCATTTATAGTCAGGAAAGTCGAGACAAATTGGTATTCATGATTGAAGTGGTGTTTGATCCTCAGAGCGCAGTCAATCTCAATCCGGGCCAGCCGGTGGATGTCCGGTTTGAGTCTTCCTCAGGAGGAGGGAGATGACGGGACAGGCACTCGCAATCGACGTGCATGGCATGACCAAACGGTTCGGCGAGCGCACAGTGGTCGATCACATAGGGCTTCAAGTGAGGCGCGGGGAGATTTTCGGTTTTCTCGGACCGAACGGCAGCGGCAAGACCACATTCATTCGGATGCTCTGCGGTCTCCTGCGGGCGGACGAGGGCAGCGGCACCTGCTTGGGGTACGACGTCGTACGCGACAGCGAATCAATAAAGGCCGAAGTTGGTTATATGACTCAGCGGTTCAGTTTCTACGAAGACTTGAGCATCGCCGAGAATCTTGATTTCGTCGCACGGATGTTCGGCGTGAAGAACCGTCGTGAGGCCGTCGCCCGAAGCATCGAGCGGCTCGGTCTCGGCGGCCGCCAGGGGCAGCTGGCCGGACAGTTATCGGGCGGCTGGAAGCAGCGGCTTGCACTGGCAGCCTGCCTGATCCATCAACCGCAGCTGCTGTTGCTCGATGAACCGACTGCCGGAGTGGATCCGAAAGCGCGGCGGGAATTCTGGGAGCAGATTCACGAACTGGCCGCCGACGGCCTGACATTCCTGATTACGACCCATTATATGGACGAAGCAGAACGATGTCACCGCCTGGCCTACATCGCCTACGGGCGATTGCTGACACATGGGACGGTGACGGAGGTCATCGCCCAAGCGCGTCTCACGACCTGGTCGGTCAGCGGACCAAATCTGCACCACCTCGCCGAGGAACTGCGGAAACATTCCGGCGTACGACAGGCGGTGGCTTTCGGCAACCGGTTGCACGTCAGCAGCGATGATGCCAAGGCGCTCGAGGCTGCCATCCTATCGTTTCGCAAGCCACCCTACGAATGGCGTCCTATCAGCTCAGGACTCGAGGAAGTGTTTATCCATCTGATGAATCGGACCTCTGACAACTTTACCTCGTAAGGAGGTCGCCGATGTTCTCAGTTCCCCGCCTCTGGGCGATCGTCGTGAAAGAATTCATCCAGATGCGCCGTGACCGTGTGACGTTCGGCATGATGATCGGCGTCCCGCTGATCCAACTGGTGCTGTTTGGATATGCCATCAATGCCGATCCCAAGCGCCTCCCGACAGCCGTCCTGATGGCCGACTATGGCCCACAAGGACGGACTGTACTCCATGCGATTCGGAACAGCGGCTATTTTGAGTTCAAGCGGGAGTTGACGAGCGAACAGGAAGGTCGTGACGTCCTCGCCCGGGGGGACGTGCAGTTCGTCGTGAACATTCCACAGGGTTTCACGCGCGATCTGTTGCGCGGAGAACGGCCGGCCATACTGATTGAAGCCGACGCGACTGACCCGGCAGCCACGAGTAACGCCATCGGGTCCCTACGGATGGTGTTGGCGAGGGCGCTCCAGCACGATCTAAAAGGTCCACTTGCCTTCCTGGCGGGGCGGGAGGATCCCATCGAGCTGCGCGTGCATGCGCAGTACAATCCGGAAGCCATCACGCAATACAATATCGTCCCCGGTCTAATGGGGGTGGTCATTACGATGACGATGGTGATGATCACAGGCCTGGCGATCACTCGAGAGCGCGAGCGCGGCACGATGGAAAACTTGTTGTCGATGCCGACCCGACCGTTTGAAGTCATGGTTGGCAAAATCATCCCGTACATCCTTGTCGGCTACGTACAACTCGGGCTCATCCTGCTGGCAGCGCGCGTTCTGTTCGAAGTGCCGATGCATGGCAATCTCGGCCTTCTGCTGCTGGTCGCCTTCTTGTTCATTACGGCGAATCTTGCCATGGGCATTACCTTTTCCACGCTGGCCGAAAACCAGCTTCAAGCCGTACAATTGTCATTTTTCTTCTTCTTACCGTCCTTGCTCTTGTCAGGATTCATGTTCCCGTTCCGAGGCATGCCCGAGTGGGCGCAGGCTGTCGGTGAGTTGCTCCCGTTGACTCATTTTCTCCGGGTCGTTCGGGGCATCCTGTTAAAAGGGAACGGCTTGTACGACATCGTCCTCCAGCTCTGGCAAATCGCTCTGTTTGCGGTGGTCGCATTAGCGGTGGGAATAAAGCGCTACCGGCAGACGCTCGATTAGCCCCACTTGACTTTGGTTCTAACTAGAACTATCTTCGTTGATAGCACCGCAACGTTACCGGAGAGGCGGCGATGAAAGCATTCTTTCGAACAGATGAAGGATGGACCGGCTTCATTCTTCGGACGACGCTGGGGCTGGTGATGCTGCCACACGGCGCGCAGAAGCTCTTGGGATGGTATGGAGGGCTTGGTTTCAGCGGGACGCTGGGCTTATTTACGGAAAAGATGGGCATACCGTTGTCGATCGCTTTTCTCGTTATCGTCGCCGAGTCATTCGGAAGCCTTGCGCTGCTCGCCGGGTTTCTCACTAGGTTCGCGGCGGCTAGTCTAGCCGTTATCATGCTGGGAGCGATTGTAATGGTACACCTGCCGCAGGGGTTCTTTATGAACTGGTTCGGACAGCAGCAGGGTGAAGGATTCGAGTATCACCTTCTGGTCCTTGGCATCGCGGCAGCCCTGCTGGTGACGGGAGGAGACCGCTGGTCTGTCGATCGCATCCTTGCCGAAAGGATCGCGCGTTGACAGGAAGGGAGGACATCATGACGACGGATGTGGTGACGAAAAAGGAAGTGCTAGGCGTCTATCAGCCAGGATCCGCGCATATGGTCGGCGACGGGTTTCCCGTGCGCAATCTCTTTCCCAGCAATGAGCTGGATCGGGAGGTCGATCCCTTCCTCATGCTGGACTATGCCGGCCCGAGAAATTTCCCGCCGACCGAGCACCCGCGCGGCGTCGGCGAGCATCCGCATAGAGGATTTGAAACCGTGACGATCATGTATGAAGGCGCGGTCGCCCATCGCGATTCGGCAGGCAACGCCGGCGTGATTGGTCCGGGCGACGTGCAATGGATGACGGCTGCCTCGGGGATCGTCCATGAGGAAATGCATGAAGCGCACTGGGCGAAGCAAGGCGGCACGTTCCGAGCGATTCAGTTGTGGGTCAATCTTCCGCAAGCTCACAAAATGTCGGCGCCTGCCTACCAAACGCTCGTGAATGATGATATTCCGGCTGTCGATCTTGAGGGTGGGTCTGGCCGACTTCGTGTCATCGCGGGCACGTTTCGAGGCCACAAAGGACCGGCGCGTACATTTACACCGGTCGAACTGTACGATCTTCAATTACGGGCCGGAGCGCGGTTCGAATTGACACTCCCGGAAGGACACAATACCTCCGTCTTTGTGCTTGAAGGCCGGGTTTCGGTCAACGGCTCTGCAGCGGCCGGTGAAGCCGAGTTGGTTGTGAGCAAGGGGCAGGGATCGCTGGTAAGGCTTGAGGTCATTGACGACAGCCGGCTCTTGATCATGAGCGGGAAGCCGATCAACGAGCCAATCGCCCGCTATGGCCCTTTTGTGATGAACACCAGGGCTGAGTTGGTTCAGGCGGTCGAGGATTATCAGCGCGGGAGGATGGGACATTTGTCCCCTCTGGATGCTGGATAAGTCCACTGAGCGGAGTTTCGTGCGGCGAGCGTGGACGGGCGCGTCTTGGCGCGCCGGGGCTGGGCGGGTGAAATGGACGGGCGCGTCTCGGCGCGCCGGGGCCGGGGTGGATGAGAACCTGGGACTTAATCATCCGTGACAGGAAATTCAGATGGATCATCAGAATACGAGAATAACCGTCGAGGTGTATTCGGATGTGGTCTGCCCGTGGTGTTACGTCGGCAAGCGGCGGTTCGAGCGCGCTCAGTCCCAACTCCCGACGACTGCAACGCAGGTCATCTGGCGGCCGTTCCAATTAAACCCAACGATGCCCTGCGAGGGCATGGATCGGCGAACCTATCTAGAAGCGAAGTTCGGGAGTCAAGACTCTTACCATCGTCTCGAAGAGCAGGTCGCGGCCGCCGGAGCTTCGGAGGGAATATCTTTCGCATTTGAGAGAATGCGTAGGACGCCGAATACCTTTGTGGCCCATCGCCTCATTTGGTATGCGGGGCAGCACGAACGACAGAATTTGGTCGTGGACGCGCTGTTCAAAGCATATTTTGAACAGGGGGCAGACATCGGATCACATGCAGTCCTGACCGACCTCGCGGCATCCGCCGGCCTGGACGCCGCTTCCTTTCTCCAGACGGAGGAAGGCGCGGCGGACGTCAAAGCCCAGGAGGCTGTAGGACGACGTCTCGGCATCCGTGCAGTCCCCTGCTTTGTCTTCAACAAGAGCGACGGCATCTCAGGGGCGCAGCCGGTCGACGTGTTCGTCGGCGCCATCAAAAACGCTCATGCGCGAGACGCCGAAGATCAACTGACCAGAAAGTAATTCATGTCTGTACAGGTTTACGGCTGCAACCATGTTGTGATCGAAGTGACTGATGCAAAAAAAGCGGTTCAGTTCTATTCGGACGTCTTCGGCCTCAAAATGCTGCGAGGCGGCGAAGGGGCGGCCTGGTGCAAGTTAGGCGAACATCAGTTCATGGCCATCTTCGAGGTGGAGAAGCTGCAACCCGACCGAGTCAAGCACTTCGGTCTTATGGTGCGGGATCCGGAACAAATCAATACCGTCCGGCGTAAGCTCACGAGCAAGTACAAACTCAAGTTGCATCCCGATTTCCGTTGCGACTTTCGGGATCCGTGGGGAAACCGCATTCAAGTTGGAGACCTCTCCGATGAATCCTTGGTTTGGCTCCTTCCCTATCAAGAGGTTCAAAAGGCCGGTCTGATTTTCAGAAGTGCATCGAAAAGGCGGCGCCGGGATTGAACCATGACCAGACGCAGCCATACCGCCACCCAATTGCTTCATCTGTCGAAAGCTCTGCTGCGTTTGCACAAGACGTTGCTCGATGGGGAGCGAGCGGCGTACGAACGTCTGCACGGCCCCATCTCTTCCAATGGAGCGTTTCTTCAGCTCGTGCTCGGCCATCCGTCATTTGCCTGGCTGCGCGACCTGTCGCGGTCGATGGCACACTTGGACGAACTGGCCGAAGCGAAGGAGGCTTCTCCTGCCGAAGCGCTTCACGCTCAAACGGCGTCGCTCCGGGCGCTCCTGACTCCCATGAAGGACGGAGAAGAATTCCACCGGCGGTATCACGACGCCCTCGAACGGGACCCGGACGCCGCCCTCGCGCATGCGGCGGTCATAGAATTGCTCTCTGATACCCGCTGAAAAGGAGAAGAGGCATGAAAGCCCAGTACCTCGGCCATGTGGTTTTTTACGTCAAGGATCTGGAACAATCCCTCGCATTTTATCGCGACTTACTGGGCTTCAAAGAAGTCGGGCGGATTTTCGGCGGAGCCGCCGCCGCATTGACCTCAGGACGCACGCATCATGAGTTGCTTTTGATCCAAGTGGGCGATGCGCCTCCTCCCCCTTCAGGCCGCCGTCGTGGTCTCTATCATATCGGTATCAAGGTCGGGGACAGTCTCGATGAGCTGCGCTCGGCGAAGCGCGAACTCGATCAAGCCGGCATCGCCATCGACGGGATGAGCGACCACACCGTCAGCCAGAGCCTGTACCTCCGGGACCCCGACGGCAACGAAATAGAGCTCTACGTGGATGCCGATGAGGCGGTGTGGAAAGCGGATCCTGCCGCGGTGCTATCGCCAATCAAGTCACTGCGGCTCTAGCCTCTTGAGTCATCATTGTTCCTTAGGCCATACTGAGCGGCTATGGACCAATCTGCCTCACCGTGCGAGACCCTGGGAGAGCGGTATCAAGCGCTCCTCGAGGTTGCCGAAGCCATTTCCGCGCACCGCGACGTGCATGAGCTGTTTCGGGATCTCGCCCGACGCCTCCCCCGCGTGGTGCAGGTGAATTTCGTCGCGCTCTCGTTGCATGATCCTGCCGGCAACCGGATGCGCCTCCAGACTATTCAAGCGAACGTCCCGGCTGATCTCGTCGGCGGCCATGAAGAGCCGCTCGAGGAAACTCCGGCTGGCTCGGTCTGGCAGTCGCAACAACCGATCCTCGTGCCCGATCTTGACGGAGAGCTCCGCTGGCC
>DASTQY010000326.1:0-10361 GCA_035761525.1 Nitrospira sp.
TTGACGTCGTCTTCTTTCTCGCCTTTCTTGAGACCTGCCTTGCCCCAGACCAGAACGGACACGCCGTTCTCAGCCGCCTGCTTGAACACGGCCTTTGACCCATTGCCATGCCCATTTCCGACATCACGCACCTTGATACCCAAGCTGGGAAGGTCCAGCAGTTCGAACACCAGCGAGCGCTTGACGTCCTTTTTCAGCACTTCCTCGAGGCGTCCGCCGAGCCAGTCAGGCCCGCCATTGTTTTCGATGCTGACCACACCGAGCGGAATCTTCTGAAAGTCCGGCCTCGTCGCCTCGAGAAAGACGTCGGCCGCACCAGACTCCAGAATGCCGGCGGCTGCAGCCAACAGGCAAAGCCCGCACAAGACAAGGCTCATCATGATTCGTCGATTCATCCGGCGATCTCCCCGACTCGAAACACCATTTCAACGTCCTGATAGGCGTCGGTCATCTCCGCGGGAAACGCAGGAAATTGACGCGGCTTCAAGATGGCTCGCTGTCCCGACATGTCGAAATAGCTGTTCCCAGACGTTTGTTGGATTACCACATCCTTGACGGTCCCATTCCGATAGAACCTGAATCGGACAACTGCACTGTACGTTTGCCCGGTCACATCGATGGGAGGCGGCTCCCATTGACCCCTGATGATCGCCTCCACCCGCCCCCAGAACGGATTCGTGCCGGATGACCCCGACGTTTTCAATTGCGTTTGGGGTGCCTTCGCCTGCGGGATTGCGGCTTCCTGGTGAGGAACGGCTTTGACGGGTGCTTCTTTCGGGATGTCCAGTTTGGCGGCCGGTTTGAATTCCTTGACCTTCTTGAGCTCCTCCTCGAGTTCGCGGTCGAGCTCTTCGCTGATCGACGTTCGTTGCGGAGTCTTCGTCACGGGATCCGGCATGAGATCCGGAATACGAGGCAGGTCGGGAACATGGACTTTCGCCTGTACCTGCGGACGGGGCTGTGCCACCGATTTTACCGGCGTCAAATCTCCGAATTTCGGCGCATCCGGCGGCAACTCCAGATCCTTCAGAATATCTTTGGCGACACTGGTACGCGCCGGCGTCGAAACAGAGGGAGCCGCGGGGGCAGGCATTCTGACGGGTGGAGCGGAAACCGGAACCGGCTTGGGTTCCACTCGTTTGACAGATTCGACCGGCCTGCTCTGCTCCACAGGTTTCACCGGCGTGGGTAAACTGACCAGGTTCACTTGGATTGAAGCCAAAGGCCGCTCACCGTGAGGAGTCAGCCGAATTCCCATTGCGATCAGCAGAGCGACCAGATGCAAAACCAGGGAGATGGTGAGCGTTCGACCGAGGCGAGCAAGAAACCTGTCCTGCTCGTCATGATCGAACCAGAAAGCCGAATGCACCTGTGCGCGAGCGACCATCCCAACATCCCTCTCAGCAGCGACGTGTTTAGCTCTTACGAGAGGGTCCGCGCGGAATCGATGCCCCCCCGATGTGCTCCGGTCCCACCGGTTCGGTCACCATTCCGATCTTCTCGATTCCGGCTTTCTTCACCCCATCCATGACCTGGACGACGATGCCGTATGGCACCTCGCGATCGGCCCGGAGGTAGAGCGACACATCCGCATGCTCGTGTTTCAAGACTTTCAGTTTTTGCTCAAGCTGGGCGACGCCGACCGGATCCTTGTCCAAGTATAGCCGTTGATCTTTTTCGATGGTCAACACCGTTCGCATTTCCGGCTTGATCGTGTTGCTCGCAGATTTCGGCAGATTAATGTCCATACCGCGGTACAACATCGGCGCGGTGACCATAAAAATAACGAGCAGCACCAGCACGACGTCGACCAGCGGGATCACGTTAATCTCCGCCATGAAGCGGCGCTGGCGCGACTCGAACATCATCGTTGCGCTCCGACGGGAATCGGCTTGGCCTTGATGGTTGGGATCGAGAGTGACGTCATCAACTCGATGGTCACGGTGTCCAATCGAAATGCGGTCCGGCGGATCCTGGAGAGAAAATAATTGTATGCGATGACCGCCGGGATCGCCGCAAACAAGCCGGCAGCCGTCGCAATCAAGGCCTCAGCGACGCCGGGAGCCACAGCCGCAATGCTGGCCGTGCCTTGAGCACCGATTTCACGGAACGCATCGATGATTCCCATCACCGTTCCCAACAGGCCGATAAAAGGCGTGATGTTGCCTGTGGTCGCCAGGAATGGGAGGTAGGATTCCAGTCTCGCCAACTGGCTGTGGGAAAGATGGGCGGCGGTTCGTTCCACGAGTTGACGATCGGCGAGACCTGCTCCGTCCTGTCCACGCAACCCCGCAACGCGATCCATTACGCCTTCAAACAAGATGGCCGCGGGGCTTGTTTCCATGCGTCGCACCTGGCGGCACAGATCGTCCAGATCCTTCGCCTTCGCCAGAAGAGCCATGAACTGATGATCCATGCGGTCAGCTGCCGAAAACGCACGCCACTTGAGGAAGATGATGGCCCAGCACACGACGGAGAACACAAAGAGCAGCAGCAGCACAACTTTCGAAACTGCGCCCAGTGAGCCCAGAAGGCCGGTCAAGCCGATTTGAAACATGGGTCGATACCTTTCGTGGTCTCGCCGAAGAGTCCGTCTACCCTTGGGAGTGTAACAAATGCGTGAGGAAATGCGGCGCTGGCGCCCGTGACCACTGGCCTAACAGGGGCATCGCTCAAGACGGCCTGACTCCATTGAAACCGCTGAAACCGCCTGCGGAGGTGTATCCCAATGGCCATATATGCGGGACGAAAAAGATGGCGGGGCCGACGGGATTTGAACCCGCGACCTCCAGATTGACAATCTGGCGTCCTAAACCAGGCTGAACGACGGCCCCTCGTGACTCTACCTATTGCGGATGATTTGATTGATCAGACCTATATATAGCGGATGGTCCCGTCTGTCTAGAATCTTTGTCCTTACTGCATGAACGAAACCGCCCCGCCGTGGTGGTAGGCGGAACAGGGATCGAACCTGTGACCTCTGCCTTGTAAGGGCAGCGCTCTTCCAACTGAGCTATCCGCCCGATTTCCTTAATAAGCTGGCGGATGCTATCAAGTCCGTTCATTCTTGTCAACCGAATCTCGCACTGTTCTTGCACATTCTTCGGCTACTTCCGAGCTTCTGTGACGGCCCTACCCTCCTTCCGGCGTCTCTGCCGCGGGAAGAAATTCGCATGTACTTCCTTGAGCCGCTCGCGTTCGACGTGCGTATAGATCTGCGTTGTCGCAATGTCGGCATGTCCGAGCATCGTTTGCACAGAACGAAGATCCGCACCTCCCCCTAACAAATGCGTGGCGAACGAATGCCGCAACATGTGCGGGGACACGGCTTTCGTCAACCCGGCCCGTTGAGCCCGTGCTCGCAAGGATTTCCAAAATGCCTGGCGCGAGAGAGGCGTCCCTCGGCGCGAGACAAACAAATATCGCGACGCCCTCTCTCTCAAGAAGCGCGGCCTGATCGTCTCCCGATACTCCAGCAGTAACCGCCGGGCGGGCTCTCCCATCGGCACGATCCGTTGTTTTGAACCCTTTCCCGTCACACGCAGATAGCCCACCTCGAAATTCACCTGCAACGTCTCGACGGAGATCAACTCGGAGACACGAAGTCCCGTCGCGTAAAGCAATTCCAGCATCACGCGGTCGCGCTGATCCTCCAGCGTCAATTGAGACGGCCTGTCCAGCAAGGTCGCAACCTCGCGCGGGGACAGCGTCTTGGGCAGACGGATTCCGCGCCGTAGCGGAGCCACATCGAACGCCGTTTGGTCATCGATAATCCGTTCTTGACGCAGGAAGCGAAGCCATCCGCGAACGGCGGATACACAACGGGCAGACGAGACGGGCGACAGCCGCGCGGCATGCAGCGAACCCATGAAGCTCCGCACGGTTTCAGGCGGGAGCAGCGTTCGCAAGCCGATCTTCCGCTCGCTGAGATAGCGCTGAAATTTCGCGAGATCGCGCCGGTAGGCCTCAATGGTATTACGAGCGAGGCCGCCTTCGACACGAAGATGATTGAGATACCGTTCGACCAGCGCGTCGGTTTCCATTTCGGCGATGATAGCCAATCGTTCTTATGAACACAACGCGACGGCGGGTGCGTGAAACCTTGACACCCTCCGGGGATTCCGATACTAGTCACTCTTGACGATCTTCATGCGTACCAGCCACGATCGCCACTTCGTCCGTCGCGCCCTACGGCTGCCCGACCTCCATCGTATACAGCTTCCGGTCGCCGCGTGTGTCGCGCTCACGCTGGCGCTTGTTACGTTTGCCATGCCGGAACGCCATCCCGTCGCTGCCGCAGAGACGGCCAAGCGTGCGCCCGCCAGCCATCCCTCCCTGAATCAGGCCAAACGGTTGATCGATGCCGGACAGGCAGAAGAGGCCATCACGATTCTTCGGCGATTTCTCGGAACCAACCCGAAGCCGGAGTTCCTTGACGACACGTACCTACTCCTTGGGGCGGCCTTGTACCGAGGACAGCAATATCCGGAGGCGCTCAAATATCTGCAGCAACTTCAAACAGAGTTTCCCTCCTCGGAAGTGATCGACCGCGGCAAGTTGATGCTGGCACGTACCCATGCCGCAATGGGGAACCCCGATCTGGCGTTGCCGATTCTCACCGGGCTCCGCGCCCTCTCACAGGATGATGTGACGAAGCGCGAAGCCGTGCATTTGAGCGGAGAGCTGTACTTTCAGAAAAAGGAGCCGGCTCGGGCGATTCAGGCGTGGCTCGACGAGATCGCGCTGAGCTCGGACGACCAAGGAGAAGAAATCCGGACCAATATTACCGAGGTGATCACCGAATCCTTTGACAAAAAAGCGCTCGAGCGTATCCGTGAAGCGTATCCGAAACAGTTTCCGGGGGATCTGGCCGCGCTTCGGCTGATCGACCTATACATGGGACGTGGCGAGGATCACCAAGCGTCCCGACAAATTCAGCAATTTCTTACCCATTTCCCTACTCATCCCCAGAGAAACAGGCTCTCGGAGATGCTGGAGGCGCTGCAAACCAAGCTAAAATCCAGCCAGTACGTAATGGCGGCCGTACTGCCGCTGTCAGGAAAGCTCTCGTCGTTCGCGAATGATGTGCTGAGCGGCGTCCAACTCGCCGTGGAATCAGGCGGCGAGCGTGGCGGCGGACCCTCCATCGGCTTGCTGGTCAAAGATCTCGATGCTTCGCACGCCTCTTTTCTCGACGATTTTTCCCATCTACTGTTTAATGACCGTCCGGTCGCGGTCATCGGCCCGCTCTTGTCCAAGAACCTTCCGGTGATGGCCGAACTGGCCGAACGCTCGCACACCCCGCTCCTGACGCCCACCGCTATGCTGCCGAACGTCCGACGGCTGGGCAGCTTTACGTTCAGCACGGCGGTGACCTACCAACTGCAGGCACGGAAAATTGCCGCGTATGCCACTGGCGACCTCGGTTTCCGCCGATTTTGCATCCTTCACCCCGACACGGCGTACGGACGTGAGATGGCCCGCTTGTTTGCCCACGAAGCGCGGCAGCGCGATGGAGAGATCATCGCGATCGAGTCCTATAAAGAAGGCGACTCCGATGTAGGTGCGCAGTTGAAACGGATGAAAGCGGAGGACCTCAAGAAATACGGGCTCGCCGTACCGGTAGACCCCCTGAAGGTGGGCGGGAAACTCACGAAGCTCGACAAGAAAGTGCTGTACACTCCCGGCTTCGACGCCGTGTTCATTCCTGGGCGAGCCGCGGACGTCGGCTTGATTGCCGCGCAATTAAACTTTCACGATATGAAGGTCCCGTTTCTTGGGAGCAACGGCTGGAACGCCCCCGATTTTGCAAGGACAGCGGATCAATCCATCGACGGTGCGGTGTTCGTCGACGGGTTTTTCGCCGAAAGCCCCAACCCCAGCATTCAAGATTTTGTCGACCGCTATAAGAAGCGCTTCCAAAGTGCTCCAACACTCTTCGCCATGCAGGGATATGATGCGGCTAAATTCGTGGTCGACGCGATCAAGAAAGGCGCGACTTCTGGCGACGCAATACGCGATTATTTGACGAGCCAGCAAGACCTGCCCGCGCTGGCCGGACCGGCCGCCTTCGCGCAAGACGGTACGCTCAACCGGCCTCTCTTTTTGATACAAGTGAAACGTGGACGTTTCACACAGGTGGACTAAGCAGGAGTGAACGATAGGCCGGCTGTATCGGTCGCCTTGAGAGAGGGCTACCGAACAGGTACCCTCGTCATGATCAATCCTGAAGTCACTCGCGATCTATTTCCATGAACGATGTCACGCAGATCCTCCATGCCGTCTCGTATAAGGCCCTTCCCTTGCTCTTCGCGATCGTCCTTCATGAATACGCCCATGGATGGGTCGCCAATAAATGCGGCGATTCAACAGCCAAACTTCAGGGGCGTCTCACGATGAATCCATTGGCTCATATCGATCCATTCGGCACCATCATCGTTCCACTGATTTGCCTGATGCTGCCGGGCAGCTTTCTTCTTGGGTGGGCCAAGCCCGTTCCGGTCGACCCCAGAAACATGAGACAGCCGCGACGCGACATGGCCATCGTCGCCGCCGCGGGACCTGGCATGAATCTCACGCTGGCAGTAGCCAGTGCGGGACTGCTGGCGCTGCTCTTGTCGATCGATCCGTTGCTGATGACGAGCGATTCGAGGATCGACACGCTGGAAGCCGCCCCCTCGCCCGCTTTCCGATTCTTGCTCCCGGTCGCCGTGATGGCTTTGTATTCGGTCTTGGTGAATGTGTTTCTCGCCATTTTCAATCTCATGCCCATTCCGCCACTGGATGGCGGGCGAATCTTATTGAGTCTGCTGCCTCCGCGCCCCGCCCTGGTGCTCGCGCGATTGGAGCCCTATGGGATGATGATCCTGGTTGGCCTCCTCGTCTTTGACCGGGAACTCCGCGTCATCCACACCTTTACCAGTACATTCGCGTCGGGGCTTTCAGGTACAATTCTGTCGACGGCGATCGGATTTAGTGCAGGAACCTCCCCATGACAAGCCGACGGAAACGAGTGCTGAGCGGTATGCAGCCCAGCGGCCTCATGCATCTTGGCAATTACCTCGGTGCACTCCAGAACTGGAAGCACCTTCAGACTGAATACGAGTGTTATTTTTTCGTCGCAGATTGGCATGCGCTCTCCACGAATTACGCCGACACCTCCCGGATCAAAGAATTTGTGCGGGAGCTCCTGATCGACTGGTTGGCAGCCGGAATCGATCCCAACCGGTCGATCGTCTTCATTCAGTCGCGTGTGCCGGAACACGCCATTCTGCACCTGTTGTTTTCCATGATCATCCCGGTGTCATGGCTTGAGCGCAATCCGACGTACAAGGAGAAACAGGAGGAAATCAAGGAAAAGGATCTGACGACTTACGGCTTTCTCGGCTATCCCGTGCTGCAAGCGGCCGATATTCTCTTGTACAAACCCGATTTCGTTCCGGTGGGAAAAGACCAGCTCCCACACTTGGAACTGACGCGTGAAGTGGGGCGACGATTCAACGATCTCTACAAACAGCAGGTATTTCCCGAGCCGAGAGAACATCTGACCAAGTTTCCCAAAGTGCCGGGCACTGACGGCAGGAAAATGAGCAAGAGCTACGGCAACACCATCAACCTGTCCGACACTGAACCGGTCGTTCGGCAGAAATTGAAGACGATGGTGACCGACCCCGCTCGCGTCAGGCGGATGGACCCTGGAAATCCAGATCTCTGCCCGGTTTTCGATTTTCACAAAATGTTCTCAGCGCTGCCGATCATCGAGCAGGTCAATCGAGAATGCCGCACAGCGGAAATCGGCTGTATTGATTGCAAGAAACTGGTTGCGGATCGAGTGGTGGAAACCTTGGCGCCTATATGGGACGCCCGGGCGGCTCTCCTCAAGAATCCTTCCGGGATCGAAGACCTCGTGCAGGCAGGCAGCCAAAGGGCCGCCACCGTCGCAAGGGCCACGTTGCACGAGGTTACAGAGGCGATGAAGATATGAGAGATGACCGGCCCAATGAGTCTCCCGTGCTCGCGCAACGCGGGCTCAGAAGACCCTCGTTGGACGCGCGCAGTTGGAGGCCCATTCGGGCCGGTCATGAAGAAGTGAGGATGGAATCACATGGAGGGAAGAAGCTGGTCATTGCAGTTGCACTTTGGCAACTCACCGGAGTCCACGCGTGGGCGGTGGATCCTCCCTGCGATGCCTTTCCGCCTGCAAAGCAGCTCCGCTGCGTGGAGGTCTGGAAGGACCTGTACAAAGAGGACGGCCCAGCGATCGCCCAATTCGGACTTGATCAGCTGAAGCGCCGTGAAGAAGGCAAGATTACTGCACAGCAGCACCTCGCCCAAAATATGGACTTCATCAAACAAGCGACGGAAAGACGTCTCGCGCGATTGAACGAGCGCATGGCGAAGGAGTAAGCGCGGTCGAGTTATGCTTCGCGTCTCGAGACGACGAAGCTTGTCGGCGACGGACAATAACCTCGGGTGTTCATAGATCCTGCGGCTTCGGTTCCTCTGGAACGACCCCCGCCGAGTTCAAGAGATCCCGCCCCACAATAATCGGCGCCTTGAAGTGAATGGCCAGCGCGATGGAATCCGAAGAGCGGCTGTCGAACACCTTGACGTCGCCGCGGAACGAAACGCTCAGCGCTCCGTAATAGGTGCCGCCCTTCAAGGTAATCACCGATTGCGTCACCTTCGCACCGAACGTGTCAAGAATGGTATGCATGAGATCGTGAGACAAGGGCCGATGCAACTGCTCCCCATTTAATGCGCCCTGGATAGAGACCGCGACGGTGAGATCGACGAAGATGGGAATGGTTTTGCCTTCGGCCTGCAGAAGCACCACCGGCCCATGGTCGGAAATGCGCACCTTCACGTCGGCGATTGTGACCTGATCCGATTGCGAGCCCGAGCCCGCCTCTGCGTGCACGACGGGCGGCCCCCATGCAAAAAAGAACACGAATATCGCCAGCCATCGAGCACTTGTCCTCATAGCCTCCTCCTCATCCGTTCAGGCGCGAACGAATTGGTTCCTGTCTTTCTCCCATCCGATCTCCGTTTCGGGCCCATGCCCGGTCACGACAGCCGTCGCATCTTCGAGCGTGTACAACCGTTCAAGAATCGAGCGCTCGATCGCATCAAAATCGCCGCCCCACAGATCGGTCCGTCCGATGCTGCCACGAAAGAGGGTATCTCCCGTCAGCACGACACGCGCGGTCGGGAGATGAAAGCTCATGGATCCTGGCGTGTGCCCTGGCGTGTGAAGGGCAATAGCGCTCACCTGCCCGATTTGGATTGTTTCTTCGTCTGCCAGCCAATAGTCTGGCGGTGGAACCGGAATATACGGAACTCCAAACGCCTGGCATTGGATTTCAAGCATGTCCCACAACTCGCGATCGTCTTTGTGCAAACACAATGTCGCAGCGGTAGCCTTCTTTATTTCGCCGGATGCCAAAAAGTGGTCAAAATGTGCATGGGTATGCAGGATCTTCGTCACCGTCAGTCCGAGGTCTTGCACCTCACGAAGAATCCGCTCGGCCGCGCCACCCGGATCCACGACAACGGCCAGTTTGGTCACGGGGTCGCCAAGGATCGAGCAATTGCAGCCGAGCGGGGGTACAGCAAACGTCTTGCGGATGAGTTCTGCCATCGCAAAAGGCTCTTCAAGTATGCTAACGCGCAGACCGTTCAGCTGCAACTGAGGGGAAGGAGGTCCGTGACGGAACGATGTGGCTGGCGGCGGCCCAGTCAGGGGAAGGCAGCCCGTTACTGAGGCCGACCTGCCCAGACCAATTCGCTGTCGAAGATGCCCCAGTGCGCTCCGGACCGGTGGAGCCACACCGCAAAACCGGCTCCAGCTCCAGTCGGTCGGTTGTATTCGACATAGATCAGGGCCTGTTCGCGGCCGAGCGTATACGCGACGCGTGAGAAGGCCAGCCGGTCGAGGATAGCCGGCGGTTCGTCAAGCGGCTCTTCTTGCATGAAGCGAGGACTCTCCGACACAAGGATGGACGGGAGAGACGTTTCCTGTTGCTCGACTCCGTCCCCAGAAACGAACCGGTATCGCACCCCAAACCCGAAACGCCCATCGAGCTTCGAAGGCGCTTGGTTTTTCACGAGGAAGTCACGTACGAGCTCGCCCGGCAGACGACCGTCGAAAATCTCATACTGATGAAACGTTTCCGGCCTCAGAGGGCCCTGTTGCTCCGGGTGCAATCGTGTCAGTGTTACCCGTTCGAGCACGACAAGTTTTGTTTCCGGCGTGAGGAACTTTTCGTCGACGATGAGATCGTACAAAGGATAATCCTCGGCGGGTACTGCGGCAGAAGTGTCAGGGCCTGTCTCAGCAGGCGCGGGAGATACAGAGCCCA
>DASTQY010000327.1:0-4548 GCA_035761525.1 Nitrospira sp.
ATTTGTGGACGTGGGCCCTACCGATGAGCCGCGAGATCAACGCAGCGGTGGCCTCGCATCCGTTTGACTTCCAACTCTGGAGCAGTTTCAAACAAAAGGACTTGGAGCATGAAGGCCGTGCCATTTTGCGGTACGAACACGAACTGGTGAACAAGCTTTCAGGACAAGCGGTGCTCGTCGAATTCCAGGGGGAAACCGTCCCTTCCGTGCAAAGTGCGATCTTGACCAGCCAGATCGGCGAGCGACTCTCCGCCGAGGCGCCATTTTGCATCATTTGGCATGATCGCGATGGACGGCGGTATTACAGCATGCGGTCTCGCGAAGACGGAACCGACGTCGGTGCAATCGCGGCATCATTCGGCGGCGGCGGCCATACCCATGCTGCGGGCTTCTCCATTCCGTTGGGTCCCGATGGCTCGCTTCCGGACAATCCGGCGCTCCCACGGTCCATCGTCGACCGCCGTCGCAATTCCGCTTAGGCGGATCCATGATCCCGCTTCAGGACGACAATCCATCCGAACGCCCTCCAGTAGTCACGATCGGCTTCATCATCATCTGCGTCTTAGTCTTTTTCTATCAGGCCAGCCTGCTTCCGCAACCGGGAGAGATCTTCGTCTTTCAGTACGGCGCGATCCCTGCCATATTGTTCGGCCAAGCGGATCTCCCGCCCGCCATGGCCGTCGGCATTCCCGCTTATGCCACTGTGATCACGAGCATGTTCTTGCATGGTGGATGGATGCATCTGATCGGGAACATGCTGTACTTGTGGATCTTTGGTGACAATGTCGAAGACGTCATGGGACACGTCCGGTTTGTCGTGTTTTACCTCACGTGCGGCATCTTGGCAGCGTTGAGTCACGCCATCACGGATCCGACGTCCACGATTCCCATGGTCGGAGCCAGCGGCGCCATTTCCGGCGTTCTCGGCGCTTACCTCCTTCTCTTTCCTCATGCCCACGTACTGGTGTTTCTACCCGGAATCGGGATGACACGAGTGGCCGCCGGTATTGTCCTGGGCATGTGGTTCGTCATGCAGCTGCTAAGCGGCGGCATGAGTATCGGGGGACCGGGCGGAGGAGTCGCGTTCTTTGCGCACATCGGCGGCTTTGTGGCGGGAATGGGCCTGATCGGCTTCTTCAAACGTCCGGAAGTGCGGTTCTTCTCGCCGGCCAAGACCCGCCGACGGGATCTCTAGAACCTCGGTAAGAACGTCTGATCAATCGGCCCAGAGCGAAAAATAAGCGGCTCTGCCACTACAATCGCAGTGACCTGCTAGGCATCGATCAGCTCACGCACCTTTTCCACCAACCCTCGTTGCCGATACGGCCGCCTGAGCAGAAACCGTCGGTTGATGCGGTGAGAAATGATGGCTTCATCGTCGTATCCCGATACGAACAAGGCTTTCATCGTCGGATGCTGCTTTAACAGCCGTCTCGCCAACTCACGGCCGCTGATTTCCGGCATGATCAGCCCGCTGACGGTGACATGTACGGCTCCCGAATATTGATGCGCAAGCATGATTGCTTCGACGGGCGAACTCGCTTCGAGCACTTGATATCGATGCCGCTTCAGGGTCGAGACCGCGAGTTTCCGCTCGAGTTCATGAGGCTCGACGAGCAAAATGGTCTCTTGCCCTTTCGCGGCGACGGAGGATTCAGCCGGCTCGTTCGGAACCATCCCGGCCGCCACGGCGGGAAGATAGACACGCACCGTCGTGCCATGGCCTGGCTGGCTGGCGACCTCCACCTGTCCGCCGTGCTGCTTCACCACTCCATACACTGACGTCAATCCAAGTCCGACGTTGGTCTCCTTCGTCGAGAAAAACGGCTCAAACATCCGTGACTGCGTATCCCGTGTCATCCCGCTTCCGGTATCGCAGACCTGGATTCGAACGGCCGACGCACGTCTGTTCACGCTGGCAAGGGCCTTGACGGCTGCTCCTCCTTCGCACGAGGAAATCGAAATGGTCAGACGCCCCCCTCCCGTCATCGCATCACGGGCGTTCAAAGCCAGATTTAACAACATCTGTTCAATGCCTTCGCGATCCACCTCGACATCCAGCGGGCTGCCTTCGGCCGAAATTTGGCACTCGATCCGGTTCGGCAAGAGGTCTCGAATCGTTTCACTGAGATCTTCCATGAGGGTCCGCATGGACAGCACATGACGGAATTGCCGATGCTCGATATCGAGCGTTGCCAACTGAGCTGTCAGCGCAGCTGCCCGTTCTCCGGTCCGAAAGATATCATCGACCGCCCCATACAAAGGATCTTCCGGAAGGAGGTGCGACAGGACCACTCCCGTCTGCTTTCCGATGACCGAAAAGAGATGACTGAACTCGTTGGCCAGGCCGGTCGTCATTCGGCCAATGGCTTCCATCTTTTGTGCCTCGACCAGCTGCCGCTCCAACCCCTGCCGCTCCGACTTCTCTTGCTGGACCAGCGCATTGGCCTTCGACAAATCTTCCTTGAGCCCTTTGATGCGGGTCTCCAATTGGTCGCGAGACGCCTCCAAAGCCTGTTCGGTCTTTTTTAATGCGTCAATGTTGTGCAGTAACTGCATTTTTTGCTGCCGCTCTGCTCCGATGGTTTCAAGCGCCATACCGTAAAAAATTGCCATCACCAGTAACACCGGTACGCCCAACAATTGACCGACTGACAGGACGCCTGTCTGGACGCTTCCCTGGTACAACACAAATCCGTATCCCGCACAGAGTAACAACGAAAAGGCGATCACATGAGACAGCCGACGCAGGGACGCTGCGATCAGCATGAGGATGAAATAGGACAAATACAGTTCTGATCTGGCCTGTCCCGCGAGATACATGGTGCCGGTCACCAGAGCCGTGTCGACCGCGATGAGTGTACCGCTGAACCAGGCCGCTTGGAGCACGGAAAAGGGAACGGCCAGTAGGCAACCGATCACGACCACCAATCCACCCACGATGAACTCGCTTGCCGTCCGACTGACGATGAGCTCCGGCCCGAACAACAACTGGTAGCCCAGCATGATGGCGACCAGCAACTGGAGGATCACATAGCGCGGCCGTGAAACGGCTCCCTGATCGTCTGTGTCGTGGGATGAAATGGAGTCTTGAGAAAAGGCCAGCGTACCGAGCATTGTTCCTCCCCCTGCAGTGCCGGGCAAGACACGAGCAAGTCCTGTACCCTTGCCCTCGTCCAGAAGGAACTTGATTTTGCTGAGCTCTAGGGCGGTTTGATGATTTTGGACATACAGGACCTCACAAAATGGAACGGTCACACGGTTCCAGAAAGTCCAACTAAATTGAGGAGAGCCAATTAAGTGCGGCTGGCGAGAGAAAGACGCTGCCGAAGACGCGAGCCCCTGTCCCGAGCGGTCTGTACATCATGGGCCAGAAAGGTCACGTGCCCCATTTTGCGCCGGGGACGAATCGCACGTTTGCCGTAGTCATGTACGTAGGCGCCGGGAAGGCCGAGCAGCCGGCGACATTCGACATCCCTCTTGATCGTTTCTGCGTCCTCACCAATAAGATTCACCATGACTGCTGGATTCGTCAGCACGACTTCTTGCGGTGGCAGGCCAGTGACTGCTCGAACCTGTTGTTCGAATTGCGAGACATTGCAGGCATCCAGTGTGTAATGGCCGGAATTATGAGGTCGCGGGGCAACTTCATTAATGAGCACTCGTTGATCAGGCAGAAGAAATAGCTCAAGACAAAACAGTCCGATCCCCTCCATACGAGCGACCACCGCCCTCGCGAGGTCGGCTGACCGTTCAACCACATTAAAAGGCACCTCTGCAGGCACGATGGTCATTCGGAGAATTCCCGCCTCATGCACGTTTTCGACTAAGGGATAGACGATTGTCTGTCCATCGATTCCACGAGCTACGAGAACGGAAAGCTCACGCTCGAATGGAACAAAGCTCTCGACGATCCATTCCATCGTGCTGTGAGACGATGCCATCAGAGATTCCTTGACGGAAGACACGGACGACGGCTCATCGATCTTCCATTGGCCTTTTCCGTCGTAGCCGGCAGTCGCGGTCTTGCATACCGCAGGGTAACCGAGTTGTTCCAGAATCTCGGGTAACTTGTCGGGCTCAGTCAACGCCGCGAAGCGGGGAACGGGGAAGCCCTGACCCGCGAGAAAAGTCTTCTGGACGAGGCGATTCTGTATCAGCCGTAACACGCTGCTGGCTGGCCGCACTGGTGTTGTCCGCTCAAGTCGCTCGCAAAGCACGGCTGGCACATTCTCCCATTCGTACGTCACAACAGATACCAGGTCGGCAAACTGCGTGAACGCTTGCGGATCGGTGAACAGTGATGGAAAGGAATGCGCGGCGAGGCGATGTGCCGGCGCATCTGGGTCGGGATCCCAGACGGCAACACGGTAATCAAGGCGTGTCGCGGCCTGTGCGAACATGGCGCCCAGTTGCCCGCCCCCAAGCACCCCGAGCACGGATCCAGGCTCGACCAATTGAGAGTTCACAGGCGACGGGGTTGATGCATCGATGACCTGAGGCCCGATACGGAACCTTTGGCCTCGGGAGACTGCAGCACATTGGTCG
>DASTQY010000328.1:0-27152 GCA_035761525.1 Nitrospira sp.
GAAATCCTTCACCACCGTCTCTTCCTTCCCATGGTCGATGAAGCGGTGCGCTGCCTGCATGACCATATCGTGGACCAGGCCTGGGAGGTGGATTTCGCCCTGACCTATGGGATCGGGTTTCCTGCGTTTCGCGGAGGCCTGCTCACGTGGGCTCGGCAAACCATGACGCCTGAACAGATTGCCAGGAAATTGGACGAACTGAGTCACAAGTTCGGGAAGCGCTTTGAGCCTTTTCCGGGACTGTCGCACGGAGGGTGGTAACGACAAGTCTTTTCACTGAACGAAACGGAGCGCGTCATGCATGAACAAACGTGCGTCCACTATCCCGAAGGAGTTCCTCGAGAGCTCCCTCTCTGTTCAGAGACTCTTGTGGACATGCTCGCGCGCAGCGCGCGACGATTTTCACGGCGACCGGCGCTCTATTTCTTCGGTAAGACCGTGTCGTACCGTGAATGCCACGACCTGGTGGAGCGTTTCGCAACCGGTCTTGCAACCTTGGGAATTCGTAAGGGAGACCGCGTCGCGCTGTGTCTTCCAAACTCCCCCCAAGCCGTGATCGCCTACTTCGGCATTTTGAGGGCGGGGGGCATCGTCGTCGCCTGTAACCCGACATACACGGAGCACGAGCTCTCCCATCAGCTCCGAGATGCCGGCGCGCGGGCCATTGTGGTCTTTGACCAGATGTACCAGAAGATCCAACATCTTGATCTTGAGCTGATCATCGTGACGCGGATTACCGATTTCATGACGACGATCGCCCGCTACCTGTACCACCATCGAAACGGCCATCGGTCTCCCGACATTCCGACTGGAGGAACCACGCTCTGGTTTCATGATGTCCTTCACCAGGCGACTCCCGTGGAGCCAGAAAACCTTCCGGTGGTGGTGCCTGACGATATCGCTGTCTTGCAATACACCGGCGGGATTACCGGCGTATCCAAGGGAGCGGAGCTCCGTCATCGCAATCTGACGGCCAACATTCAACAGCTGATCAGTTGGTTTTCTCCCGCTGAGCGTGTGGAGAGCTTTCTTGCTGCGCTGCCGCTCTTTCATGTGTTTGGGATGACCGTCACACAGAACATCTGTCTGGCGGTTGGTGGATGTATGGTGCTGGTCCCTGATCCTCGCAAGATGCCGGTTCTCCTCACGCTGCTTCGAAAGAAACAGCCCACCGTGATCACGCTGGTGCCGGCCTTTGTGCGAAAGTTGCTAGAACACTGCGATACCAAGGATTTCACCGCGACCCGCTTTGTGATTTGTGGAGGGGCCTCGCTTTCCTATGAGCTGTTGGAGAAGTTCAAGGAGCGAACCGGTCATATGATTGTCGAGGGGTATGGGCTCAGCGAAGCTTCTCCTGTCACGCACTGCAACCTTCCACGCGGTCTCTCGGTCAAGCGATCCATCGGACTTCCTATCGCCAATACAGAATCGAAAATTGTGGACGCGGCCGGCCAGGAGGTGCCGGATGGGGAGGTGGGTGAATTGTGGGTGCGAGGACCACAAGTCATGGAACGGTATTGGAACAACCCTGCCGAAACGGCGAATGTGGTGAAACCGGGGGGCTGGCTCGCGACTGGCGACATGGCGCGAATCGATCAAGACGGGTTCTTCTACATCGTGGACAGAAAGAAGGACATGATCCTCTCAACCTCGGGTTTCAATGTGTATCCTGCAGAGATTGAACACGTCCTTCTCCTCCACCCGCTCGTGCGCGAAGCCGCTGTGATCGGCGTGCAGGTTACAGACGGGTCCGAAGCGATCAAAGCATTTATCGTCTTGAAGGCCGAAACAGTCAGTGTGGAAGACCTGCTCGCACACTGTCGGCACTATCTGGCGTCGTACAAAATGCCAAAGCACATAGAGTTTCGCACGGAACTGCCCCAATCGATTCTCGGGAAGATGCTGCGTCGAGTGCTGCGGGTGGAAGAAGGGGGACGACTGCAGCTTAACGGTGATACACCGCATCGGATAAATGGCCAGATCCTTGCGGGCCAAAACATTTCTGGATGCAAGGCAGGTCAGTAACATGTCGAGCCAGAGCCAAGGCGGCGGAGAGGCCGGGCGATTCAATCCCGATAAGGTTGACAAGCGGTGGATTCTCTCTGTCTGCGGAGACGATGAAATCGCTCTTGCTACCCTGTCCAGTCATGACACAGGGCCTGATTCCGGAATAGGCCCAGCGAAGATCGCGTTCGTTCAGGGCTGGAAGGAATTTCTGCAGGGTTTCAATGAACATGTCCGGCGGCGTCTTCCGCGACGTATAGTCCGTTTTATCCAGGACCGCGAACTCGTTCGGTCCCAGGAACAGCTGCCCGTTGGGGCGGGGACTGAAGTGGATGCCCTTTCCGGTCGCTTGACGAGGCAACGCGGGATAGACCAGACGCCCAATCAGGCCTCTTTTTTCCGGGGAGATCACTTCGTAATACTCTCCTCTAAGCGGATGGATTGTGTACTTTGTGGTGCGTAAGGCGAGGGAAGCGATGTCGTCGGCGTACAGTCCGGCGGCATTAATGAGGCAGGTCGCTCGAATTTTAGTGCGGTCGGTCGTGACGAGGTACGAGGTGGAATCTGCATCAATATCAATGACCCGGTTGTTGAAAGCGAACGCAGAGCCGGTGTCCTCCGCGTCGGCCCTCAGTGCTTGCACGAAGGCCAGAGCATCGATGACGCAGACGCTCGGAATGATGAGGCCAGCGCAGCCGCGTAAATTGGGCTCCAATGCCTTGAGCCTGTTTGGCGTGACAAATGAGACTTGGATGTTCGATTTCCAGGCATTGGCCCAAAGTCGTCGCAGCGAAGACACCTCACGCCATAGGCCACGACGTACATCCTGCCATGAGAACGCAATGACCATTCCCGATCGCAGCAAGGGGATGCCACGTTGTGAGGCGTACGAGACCGCCAGTGCGCTTCCCTCTCGAGCCAGCCGAGCTTTCAGCGAGTTGGGATATTCGTGGATTCCGCTATGGAGTACTCCACTGTTGCGGCTGCTGGTCTCTTGTCCTGCCAGCGTACGTTGTTCGAACACCACGACGCGAAGCCGCTTTTGCGGGAACTTGTGCCCCAACTCCCTTGCGATGGCGCATCCAACAACTCCAGCACCCACGATACAGACGTCGTATGTTTCCATCTGGCGGGGTCCTTTAGGGCAAAGAACAGGCCCAGCCGACAAACCGGAGCATGTGCATGTCGGAACTCACTAGGAAGTATGGGAAAATCTTGTTTGTGTTTTGCGGAGGCGGCTGTAAGGCCATTATCCAAGCCGTTGCCGCCGCAGAATTGGTGAAAGCCGGCCTGACTCCTTCCCACATCATCAGTTCCTCCGCCGGTAGTTGTAATGCCTTGGGATTTGTTGAAAATCCCGGGCCTGTCGGGGCAGAAAACACTATCCGCATCTGGGAAGACTATATCACTTCCCCGGAGGCGATCTATGAAGTTCACCCATTCTTTCGAGAGAAGTTAACGCGTCTGTTGGGAGTCGTTCCGCGAGCCACCCAAGATTGGGGACCATCCGGATCGATTCTTCACGACCTCCGGCGGGCTATTAAGTTTTTACCCCTCATCCTCTCTTTCTGCACGCGCATGCCGCTTCGGGTGGCGGGCCGTACCGTGAGCTTCATTTTTCGCCTGATGGACACATTCGAATCGCAGCATAAATCGTTCCGACGACTCGTCCAGTGTCCGGAAATTCAGGAAGCGTTCGACGAAGTGGATAAGTTTTTTGAATTCAAGAGGATGAAGGCCTTTCTCGACCCGTTCCCGCTTCTGGCCAGGCTCGGCGAGCAAATCGATCTAAAGAAAGTACTAACCAGTTCCACAGTGTGGCACATCCTCACTGAACGGTATGAAGATGGCGCGACGGTCATTTTTTCGAATAAGGATGCCGATGTCGCGATGGACGCCAATGATGACGCGCGAAGTCTGAAAAGCAAGTACGATCTCTTTTATAAACGTATCCGTGCGTCCATGGCCCTCTATCCGCTGTTCGAGATGGTTGACATGGAGGGGTATCGATACCTTGATGCCGACCTCGCCAACCCGCTCCCCGTTGAGGAGGCGTTCAGTTTTGGATGCGATACGGTGTTTTTCTTCCTTAATGTTCCGAAGAAGAGCGTTCGAGTCGACCCACATCCCTTGCGAGACCTTCTCGAGTTGAACGATCTCTTGCGATTGAATGAGCGCTTTATTCACAACCGTGTCATGGAAGCGCAGCTGAAAGCCAAGACATTGGGGGTGAACCTGTTTATCGTCCGTCCGGAGGAGATCCCTTCCGGCCTGGGGCTGCTGGAGATTGACAATAAGGTCATTCAATCTGTGAAGATGAACGAACGAAAACGTATGAAGGAATATCTCTCCAATCTAGATAATCACAATCTTCGATTCGTTCCACTTTCTGATGTGTAGTTCTCGCTGGGCTTCCTCGGTCTCGGCTCCAAGTGATCCGGTGCGTCGCATACTCAAGATCGGTCATCGAGGAGCTGCGGGACATGCGCCGGAAAACACCTTAGCAGCGATTCGAAAAGGAATAGCTCTCGGCGTGGACTTCGTAGAGATTGACGTGCGATGCACGGCGGACGGCGTCCTCGTGGTGCTTCATGATGCGACCGTCAATCGTACGACAAACGGAAAAGGGCCTATCGAACGCTTATCGCTCCGAGACGTCAGGGCTCTCGATGCAGGGAATGGCGAATACATCCCCACCCTCGAAGAAGTCCTCGGTGTGCTTGCAGGACAAACAGGTCTGATGGTGGAACTGAAAATTAAGGGAGTGGCCAAAAAGACTGTAGAGGTCGTACAGGCCGCCCAGTTCAACAAGCCGGTCATTTATGCATCCTTCCTGCACGAAGAGCTGGGAATTATACGATCGATCGATGCACAGGCCTCTGTTATGTTGCTCTTCGGCAGGTTGCCTCGTGCCCCTGTCGTCCACGCGATGAAATACAGCCCTTCACACGTCGGTCTCCGTCACGACACCATTTCCCGACGCCTCGTCAAGGCGTTCCACGACGAGGACATGCTGGTATGTGTTTATACAGCGGATAGAATCCGTGACATCGAACGTGCATGGTCCGCCGGCGTTGACGGAATAATATCCAATGTTCCTGAGCGGGTGGACAGTCATCAAATTCATGTTTGAATGCGGGCTCATCAGTCACTTGTATCGTTAACCTCTACTCCTGATAACTACTCTAATCTTGTGCGCCGGTTTCTACCTCAGGTGGTCAATCCTGCCGCTGACTCTGTTGCAAGGTAGCCCTGGGGCCGTCTCAATAATGTCCGATGAGGAAAAGAGATTCCATGACTAGCATCCCAAGGAGTTCATCAATGGGTACTTCCATAGTGTTGGGTGCCAAGTTCAAGGGAAAACCCTAATTAATAAACTGTGTCCCAGCGTTTATGCTAATCCAGTTGTAGGGGGCAGAGGTGACATCACTTCCTCCGACGATGGCTCACTCTTAAGAAAGGAGATCTATATGCTTCGCTGGTCAGCAGTCTTCCTGGTGATAGCGATCATTGCGGCGGCGCTTGGGTACGGCGGCATCGCTGCTGATGCTGCTGAGATTGCAAAGGTGCTGTTCTTCATTTTCTTGGGGATCTTCGTCGTGACACTCATACTCGGATTGATAGCTGGCCAGAAATTATTCGGTCAAAGGAGGTAACAGCACTAGGAGTGATTCTGTAGTTTTCGCCTCTGAACGACTCCGAACGAGCCACCTTCGCCCTTGTGTCCGGAGGGCGGAGGGGCTGTCTCGGCTCGCTTCCGAGTGAGCCTTCATTTGTAATGTTGTTGCCGCTTACTCGATCTCCTAGCTTTCCGAGCACACCGTCATCCCTGTGGTATTGCGAGTAATCTTCTCCGTAAGCCGAGCCAGTCTTCCGCGTTAGATCCAAATAGGCTCGATCAAATTGTCGCCGCGTTCGTGCCGCAGCATCACGGATCACGCAAGAGAACGGGTAAAGTGTGAGGGATTGAAGCTATGGAGGGTGGAAGGAGATTAGGACGATGGGGGATACAGCTTTCTTGGCCCCAGAGACGGTAGGAGAGTTACCCAGAGCGCGCGAGCCACACTGCAGAACTTCATTCGCGGCGGTGGAATGATCGAATTCTGTTCAGCCACTCCTTCATAATGTTTCGCCGTTTCATAGGACTGAGGGCCGATCGAGCTTTGCATCGAGGTCGACTCATGCAGTCCGGTAGGCGGCAAGGAGGAGATTCGGAATTACGTGGCCGATGGTTCGACTGCCGTTGCCTCTGGGTACCGTAATCGCACAGTCGGCTTGTCTGAGAGATATTCTCGAGACAGTTCGTTCAGGTAGTATTCGAGAAGGTCGCGCTCCTCGTCAGTCAACCGCTCGGGGAGGGAAAGTAAATGCTCACACGCACGTGTGTAGGCTCTTATTTCTTGGCGGAGATTCATAACGCACCAGCCTTTCAAAACGGGGTTGATGTTGTGAAAGATGGCGGTGATGAGCGGATGAAAATATGCACTAGTATGTCTAACGGTATGCAGCCGGTCAAGGGTTTTGCCCGTAGGATTCTGCTGACAGTTGTGTCAGTCAAAAAGTACAACAAACCATTGAAAAATTAAGATATATTGGCGAGATGGAACCTACGGTCATAAACAATTTTTATAAGGCGACACAAGGTCTCCGCGAGGCGATGGAATGCGATCTGCCTTTGAATGATCTCGAACGCATTTCCCTAGAAAATTATATTGCCCTGCTTCAAATGACCTACATCGAATGGAAGAGAAGGAACTGCCAGCCGCCCGCCTATAGAAAAGCGGCTTAAACGTTCGTCCTGCCAGCCCGGTCGATTCCCACTCATTTGCACCGCCATCCCCGTAAGCCTGTCCTTGAACTGCTAAGCCTCGAATACGCGGCAGTACGTACAGAATTTGTACGTAGAAGCAGGTATTTTGTTCATTTTTGTCTCACGGCCGATCCTAAGTAGTTGAAACTACGTCACTCCGGCCAGGGGTCAAAAATTGCTATGTGAGGTCATAGCTTTTAACCTGGCCCGGAGGATTTATGGATTGCCCAAAATGCAATGGGTTAATGGATTTAGAGCGGTTCTCGGATTTTTTTCTCGTCTTCTATGCCTGGAAGTGTATTAACTGCGGCGCCGTTATCGACAAGACCATTGCTATGAATCGAAGAAAAAGCTTGGCAGCCAAACAAGAGCTCACCAAGGTCTGCGTTGATGCTACATAGGTAAGGGTTGCTACCTCGCTCTTGAGAAGGAATTCAGGCCGGAGGTGCTGCATGCGGTCTCACAACAACAGGCCTTTCAGGAATGTGGAGAAAGTTGCCGTCGCCGCGGAGTTTGTGGTCGCGGCTGAACGGCTGATTCTCCATGATGTCAATCCTGAGCTCCTTCCAGAGCGTGAACGAGCGACTCTCAAATACTACCTTGATTGCCTTTCGAAGAAGTTTAGTGAAGGCCACGTAAAGGAGCCAAGCTGATCACGAACAGTATTTCATCTCTTAGGAAGACCTGCCTGTCGGATCGGTGTCGCTGAGCACGACTCTTCCTTCAATGCTTCATTCTCTCCTTCTGCTGAACAAGAATTAGTTTGCCGCTCGCCATCTTTCCATTGACACAGGTTACCATCGACACTATCAACCCCCCGTATCGAGAGAGCATCCGATTGTAACCGGGACTGCCAGGAACAGCGAGTGTAAGGATCTCGTAGAAGGGCAGGGAACCACCGGGATTTCATACTTCCGGCAATCCCCGTCTCAGGCCTATCCGCAAGGCCATGAGCAAAGCAAGGGCCACAAAGCCTCCCGGATCTATGCGACCTGTCGTTTGCTTGTCGGCTGGTCTTTCGAGTCGCTCTGATTGGCTACAGGGTGCGAGTCACCCTTTCTCGGACGGGCTCGGCGAAACTCGGCCACAGCCTTCGGGCCTACAAAGAGAACGCCGATGATACAGGCCAGCAGGGCTACAATTTTGAGCATGAGAAAAACCCGCTTCCAGGTACGTATACAAGGAATTTTACAACTGCGGCAAAGATTCGTCGCCTAGGAACCCCTCTGGCAATGCTGACCGAAAGGCGTATGTTGCGCTGCTTCAGGGGATCGTTCTATTCATCCCCCGTCTCGCCATGTGGATGACTGACGGGTTTAGATTGAGGAGATCCTTTTTGGCGCAGGAAAATGGATAAAACGATTAGCACCCCGACTGAGAGAAACTCACTCTGCCAATTCTGGAATGATTCGAACCAGAATTGTGAGACCATGATGTAACCCCCCAGCGTCACGGCATGTCCTCCGTGGAGGGCCTGCTCCTCATTGAACACTTGTTGACCAGCGACAGCATGAAGAAAGAAAGAAAAGATAAAGAGTAAGAAAAGCGCGAGGGTAAGAGAATACTCATACATTTTGCGTATCCATCCGTATTGGCGTGCGGCCCAGGGGCTATGGGGACGCCTTCTGGCAGCAGAAACACTGTCTTCATGTGTATCTTTACTATCAAGTGGCCTGGATTCGGGAGATCCTTTCTGACGAAGATAAACTGTGAAAATCACATAGGCGCTCATCTGCAGAAACTCACTCTCCCAGTTTTCAAAAACAGCTTCAAAGAAGTGACCGCTTAGGAGGTAAGCCCCATAGGGTATAGGGGACTGCTGGTGGTCCTGTTGGTCACTATTGTAGACACACCATCCAGCAACGCTTTGACCGGCCAAGAAGAACAGGAAGAGTGCAAGCATGGCCAGTGAAAGACTGTTCTCATACAGAAATCGTCGCATGGTGCCTCGACTTGTTCTATTTATGGACGACTCCTTAGTTTCTTCAGGGTAAACTGGTTCCGTAACACGCAGCACTGGGAAAACACCAGAATTAGTAATGGAGCGCCTTAGCGGGGTAATCCGGATCCAAGCTCTCCAAGCGTGCCTATGCGCCATTGGCGTTGATGATAACGGACGAGATCCCATTCAACAAAATTGAGCCAGCGCTGTGGATAAGTCATTGACACGGTCCTTACCTTCACCGATTCCATCAAGTTTTTCTTTCCACCGTCTTTACATTTTACTTCGCTTGCTAAATCCATAAGTCACAATGGCTGACACAACATCTTGGGTGGATTGTTTACAGAGCACTATGCCTAAAAATAAGGCAATCTGTCAGTTAGTAGATCTAGCTCCGCGTCTCACACTCTGACAGGCAAGCTATCCACAAGCTTATCCACAGATCCTGTGGTCAGTGTTTGCTTTCAAAGATGTTTCGGGCGTCGGAACGCCTAAGATATCCCGAGGAGGGCAGTTGACGGCGGGCTTTTGAGCACATAGAGGAGAGTCTTGCGTAGCTAACCACCTGTCTACGATGTAAACCGCAACGCTTGGATGGACGTCCAGAATGCAATCACTTTGACTGACCGTCATGTGTAGCGTCCTTCCACCATTGACAGTCATTGCTCACGCGGGTAATGTGCCGCACATCCAACACGAGATCAATAGGTGGCAGGTACTCTGCAATAAGGGAGAACACAGCTTCGTGACCACCCTTCGACGCATTGGCATACCCGGGACCAGCACCGCGAGTTGGGGAGAACATCTATGCGCATTTTTCTACACCAAAGCGCACCTTCTCGATCTACTTGTGCCTTATATCAAGACAGGTTTAGAAGATAACGAATATTGCCTGTGGATCACGGGCGAGAGTGTGATGAAAGAAGAAGCTCTACATGCGCTGGAAGGAATCATGCCGGATGCCGCGACTTATCTGGCCAGCAACCAACTAGCCATCATCTCCTATCGTGAATGGTACTTTTCCTCTGGCGTTTTTAACCCGCAGAAATCTTTTGATAACTGGGCTGCTCGGGCACAATGCGCGAAAGCGAATGGCTTCAGCGGTACGCGAACCACGGGCAATCCATTCTGGCTGCAATCGGAGGAGGACTGGACACGCTTTCTTGACTACGAGCACATTGTGAATCGTGCAATCGAAACTCAACGTGTGATTTCCCTTTGCACGTATCCCGTCGATATTTGTAATAGCAAGAACATGTTGAGCACCCTGGCGTCACACCACGCCATGCTTCTTAGCCACGGCGACGAATGGAAATGCCTCGACCTACGCGGCCGAGGCGCAATGACGCAAGCCGACCATAGAAACTAACCCCACGTTTCTCCTCCTTCCTTCAGGTTCAAGTCCCAGACGAGACCTTCTGTAAATCAATCAAGCGCCTGTCTGGGAGGGAGAACGCTAATCGTTCCCTCTGATGGTTGATTGAGAAGTGAGGCGAACGCTGATCACCAGATATGGTCTGTCGCATTTGACAGTGCGCCTGTATTTGACAGTCCTCACTTAACAATAGTTCTTATACAATCTCCTACCAGCAATTGATCGCTTGTTGGTGGCTGCTTTCCCGTCTAATCCGCAACGACCCTAAGCTCACAACGATTGATGACCGATTTACAGGGGAATCCATAACTTACGGTGAGTGCTAGGTCGATATGCATCGGCACCGACCTCAGAATCCGCAGGTCCCTCCTTTCATGGGTTGAGACATGGACTACATTCATATTGAGCGTGCCATTCTCAGGCATGAAAAGTAGGACCATCGCTGGAAGATCATTGAGCAACCCGATGCAATGAGTACTTTCGCTACAATTAGTGAGGCGTTACTCCCCAATTCCCGGGATGACAAATCTGTTTGAAGGCGTTCGCTCATCACAACCAAGCCGACTTGGGGTGCTCGAAGTTATTCTTTGCCGATACTACCTCCGGCACTGCCATTGCAGTCCAGTTACTCCGCCGAGCAGCCTAACATCTGCCGGATAAAGATTCGCACTTAAATAACTACACAAGGAGGTCGTCATGCAGCTCGGAGCAATCGCTTCCAGGACTCTCATAATTCCGTTGACGGCTGGTGCATTGGCACTCATCGGGACAGTTTCTACGCCGGTGGTTCAAGCAGCAGCACCAGAAGAGAAAATTGAAATCGCCATCTCTGATCAGGGATACAATGTAAAGGGACATACTACTCCCGGGGCGGTGACGGCGATCGTCGTTCGCAATCAAGGCTCCATGACTCACGGCATCAGCTCGCCGCTGTTCAAGGCGAGCGTGATCAAGAAAGAGGGCGATGGCGTCGAGATCAGAGGCCCAAAGGGGAAGGGGTTTCGAGCCTACCACCTAGAACCAGGTCAGACGATGACCTTACACTTTAAAAAAGAAGGCAGCACGGACCCGGCGACTGGAATCAGTGAAACGATACAGGTCCCTTTCTGGTGCGACATTCACCAGCATATGAAAGGCGAATTCTTGGTGATCGAAACAAAGGGAGAGGTCGGGGGCGGCTGAGTAGTCGCAGTTGCTCATCCTCAGCTGGGCACGAGGTCGTGTGGCTCGAATCGCTTTACGGCCTCGTGCACGCGCTAGTCGCTTTCTTCAGCAGATGCACATCACAGGAGCGGCTACTGGCCCCGTGAGCACTTGCGCTGTAGGCAGGACGCCGGACAGCCAACACAGGGACTGTTCCTCGCCGCAGGACAGCCTCGGTCACGCTCCCTGCCAACACATGTGAGAGGCCTCGGCGTCCATGAGTGCCCATGACGATGAGGTCACATCAGGATCTTCGCGCGACTTCGAGAATCGTGTCAGCAGGAGTGCCTCCTAACGGTGAGGCCGGCACGCCAAGAGGCAGCCAACGCACAGGCATAGTCCTCTGCACGGTGAGCCCACTCGGAAAATCAGTGGCGAGGAGTAGGCGCTTAATCGCTTTCATTTTCACAGGACGATGTCCGTTCTCGATCCTTACGGTGTTGACGGAACATCACTGAGGGTTCGAACATACGCCATGACGTCCAAGATCTCTTTGGCTGACAACTCATACTTCCACGCACCCATTGCTGTGTTGACTCGCCCCTCGTGAATTGAATTGTAAAGCCTGGAGTCGAGCTTCGTTTGCACTTGTGGGCTAGTCAGGTCGGCGGCCGGCGGGTTGAACTTCATGACGCCGGGTCCCTTTCCGTCCAGTCCATGGCAAGCCTTACACAGCGATAAATAGATACGCTTGCCTGCCGCCACGTCGGCACTACTTGCTTGGATGAGTGACGGCTGTCCCATCAGAAACACTGGAAGAGCAATCGCGGCAAGCAAGGGATTCCTAAGAAACATCCTGTCCTCTTTGGCTTTGAAGTCAGGTTTGAAGACGGCCGATCATCGTGTTCGCTTCCTCGCGCAACTGCTTGCGACTTACACAGCTTCCGCACTCAGCAGTAAGAGTTCACCTTTCATATCAGGATGGATCGAACAACGAAACGTGTGCCGTCCGGGTCGTTCCATGATGAAACGTATCGTGGCATCTCGCTTTCGATCTAACATGACCCCTCCGAGCCCTCTCCCATAGACAATCACGCCGTCTTTCTCAATCCTTGCCTGAATACCCTCGAACATCGTGGAACCAAAATCATGGCGCTCGGTATCTTCGTTCACGATCTTGATCACGGTTGGCATCCCCAACCGTAGGACTTCTTGTTTAGTGATAAAAGAGAAGCCTTTGATCACGACTTCAACGACCTGCTCGGATTGCGAATCAACGGGTGGAGCTGTGAAGAGGGCAAGTGGCCCCAATACCAGGAACATCAAAATCGCTGACTTTGAACGTGTGGACATGAAGGCCTCCCTGTAGCTATGGACGCATATGATTTGTGCTGTTGCTGACGATTACCATACGGCGCTGTCTCGTTGATCGGATCCCGCTACGAGCTGTATTAGGGTTTGACGGCCACTTTCAGAACGCCATCCAGACGTTCACCAAAGATTCTGTATCCTTCGTGAATATTGTCCAGAGACACCCGATGAGTGAGCAACGGCGTAAGGTCTATCCGATGATGTCGGACCATCTCGATGAGACGTCGCATCCGTTCCTTGCCTCCTGGACACAGAGTCGTCACGATACGATGATCCCCGAGTCCGGCTGCAAATGCCTCGTAGGGGATCTGAAGTTTTCCTGAATAGACCCCTAAGCTTGAGAGAGTTCCTCCTGGGCGGAGAGAGCGTAGAGCATTCTCGAATGTTTCTTGAAGTCCCAAAGCTTCGATGGCCACATCGGCTCCGCCATCGGTAAGACGTTTGACGTCTTCAACGACGTTCGTTTCTCGCTGATTGAGGACGATATCCGCCCCCAGACGTTTGGCCATACGCAGTCTGCTTTCATCGCCATCAATCGCGATGATCAAGGATGCACCCATCAGCCGGGCTCCCACGGTCGCACACAGTCCAATCGGCCCCTGCGCAAAAATGGCGACACTATCACCGATTTTCACGCCGCCAGACTCGGCCCCGCTGAAACCGGTGGACGCGATGTCGGCGAGCAGGACCACTTGTTCGTCGGTGACGTCATCCGGAATCTTCGCGAGGTTGGCCTGCGCATACGGCACTACGAGATAATCCGCCTGTGCGCCGTTGATGGTATTTCCGAATCGCCACCCCCCGATGGCTTGATATCCGCTACCGTGACCACATTGTGCTTGATGACCGGATAGACATGCGTTGCACTGGCCGCAAGGTGTGATTGCACCGACCAATACCCGATCTCCGACCTGATATCCGGCAACACCGGGGCCGAGATCTTCAATGATCCCGACCGGTTCGTGGCCTATGATCAATCCAGCGGGAACCGGATATTCCCCACGCACAATGTGGAGATCTGTCCCACAAATCGTGGTCAAAGTAATCCGAATGAGCACCTCTCCATCGGCTACCTTTGGACGTGGAACCTCCATCACCTGGAACTTGTTTTTCGCCTGGAACACGTTAGCGCGCATTGTACTCATGGGCGCCTCCTGCAGTGTGAGATCCCGCGCTCTAAAATTCAGCAATATGCATACCGGTGGCCGTAACGAGAGAGAGACGACGCCTATACTACTAAGTATTGAATATGTACGGACAATGCCGTCTCATGACTTGAGGACTAAGGGAGTTTGGCCCAGCGGTGGGACACGAAGCAACACTAATCCCTTCGGGCTGCCCCGTTATGCTACAGCCAGATACGATATTGGAACCTCGCTGCAAAACGCATGTTCATCGAACCTGTGGATCCACATCTACTAGATTTGCTTTCCTTGTTTTGATATCTGTTGCGGGCCTGCCGGAGGTCGTTATGCTGGACATTGCTCGAAATGTTCTTGTCGTTGATGATGATCATGAGATGCGGGCGTTGCTTCGGGACGTGCTCGAGCAGCACGGCTATACCGTGAGTCTCGCCTCCAATGGACAGGAAGCTCTCGTGAACCTCCGTGAGGCAGAGTATCCCGTCGTGCTCACCGATCTGAGGATGAAAGGGATGCAAGGAATTGAGCTACTCGCCCAGATCAAACAATCGTGGCCCGAAACCAATGTAATTCTCATGACCGCGTTCGGAAGCGTTGAAACCGCCATTCAAGCCATGAAACAAGGCGCCTATGACTATCTGATGAAGCCCGTGAAGAACGACGATCTCTTGCGAGCCACCGAACGCGGGTTCCGTGAAGCACTGCTCAGAAGCGAAATCAACCGGCTCCGGCGAGAAGTAGATAAGGAATACAGCTTTAGTCAAATTCTTGGAAAGAGCAAGGCGATGCGAGAGGTGTTCGACCTGATCCGCCGGGTCGCAAATAGTCCGACCAACATCCTTATCACAGGCGAGAGCGGGACAGGCAAGGAGCTGGTGGCTAAGGCTCTTCACTACAATAGTGAGCGGAAGGACGCCCCATTCGTTCCCGTAAACTGCGCAGCGATTCCCGAACATTTACTGGAAAGTGAGCTGTTCGGTCACGTTCGTGGCGCCTTCACTGATGCAAGAGCGGACAAGCGCGGTCTGTTTGAAGAGGCGGAGAAAGGTTCCATTTTGCTCGATGAAATCAGTGAGCTGCCACACATGTTGCAGGCAAAACTTCTCCGAGCCATCCAAGAAAAGGAAATCAGGCGCGTGGGGTCAACTAAGTCAACTGCCGTTGATGTCCGTGTGATCGCGGCGACGAATTTGAATCTTGCCGAAGAAGTGAAAGCCAAACGGTTCAGGGAGGACTTGTACTACCGTCTCAATGTTATTGAGGTGAAGCTTCCATCGTTGCGTGAACGGCGCGAGGATATTCCTCTCCTCGTCGATTCGTTTTTGAAAAAGTTCGGGCAGGCGCGGGGCAAAGATGTCAAAGGGATGAGCGAAGCCGCATTGGCCATATTGATGGACTATGCTTGGCCCGGGAACGTTCGAGAATTGGAAAATGTCATCGAGCGTGCGGTCACGCTCAGCCGGGCAGACAGGATTCTGCCGGAAGATCTTCCAAGCACGATACAGGGTGTGCGCGGTGACCGCCGCGTTGTTGACGAGGGAGCGGAGAAGATGGTTCCTCTACATGAAGTGGAAAAAGAGTACATCAAGAAAATCCTCGAAAAGATGGGCGGAAACAAGTATCAGGCTGCACAGGTTCTGGGGATCGACCGCAAGACGTTGTACCGTAAGCTCGCAGAGATCGAAGGTACGCTTCCTCCGGATGAATGAACGCCTTAAATCGCCGTGCTCCTATGAAGGTCGTCAAGGAAGTGGATATCCGCAGGGTCTCCTGGGCGATCCCGGTTCTGATAATCAGCGTCTTCGTTTTTGATCTGGCCGCTCCAGTCGGAGTGGCCGTCTCAGTGCTCTACGTGATCCCCTTGCTATGGACCGTTCATACAGCGCGCCAGCGCGACGCATTGTACTATTGTGTTGCTGCAACGGCGCTGCTCTGGACCGCCCTCTTACTAAAACCCAGTGCTTTGCTGTTGGACTTCAGCGTGTTTAACCGGATGTTGGGAACCTTTGTGCTCTGTCTCCTCACCTGGGGTTTGCTTCACTTGAAGCGGACTCAACATGAGTTACTGCAGTCTGAAATGCGCCGGACGAAAGCGGTGCAGGATTTAATGGCCGAGCGTGTGGAGCGAGCCCATGCTGAAGGACTGATGGAGGTGGCTCAAGAAGCACGAGCTTACGCAGAGACGGCTGTCACCGGAGCGGTGGCCGGCCGCCAGCGGGCCGAAGAGCAATATGTGATCAGTAAACTCAGGCTCGAAGGCATCATCGATTCCGCCATGGACGCGATCATCACCGTCGATCATGAGCAGAAGATCGTCGTCTTCAATCATGCAGCGGAGCGCATGTTCAAATGCCCGGCCCAGAATGCGATTGGACAGCCCCTCGACAGGTTCATTCCCGCTCACTTACGGGAGGCCCATCGGTCGCATGTGAACAGGTTCGGGCAGTCTGGCGTGACGAACCGAAAAATGGGCCAACTCGGCACCGTGACAGGTCTTCGAACGGACGGCGAAGAGTTCCCGATTGAAGCTGCGATCTCGCACGTCATGGTCCAAGGAACCAAGTTCTTCACTGCCATCCTGCGCGACATCACCGAACGTACGCAACTGGAGGAACAGCTGCGAAGAACCGAACGGATTGCCGAACTAGGAACCGTGGCGTCTGGGATGGCGCACGAAATTGGTACGCCGATGAACGTCATCCTGGGGCGGGCCGAATATCTGTTGGACCGTGTCACCGACGAGCCGGTAAAGAAAGGGTTGCAAACCATTGTTGCTCAGGTCGAGCGGATCACGAGAGTCATGAATCAATTGCTGTCGTTTGCGCGTCGCAAGCCACCGCGACCAGGTCCCCTGCGGCTGCAAGAGGTGGTCGAGAACAGCCTGGAAATGTTTCATGAACGATTATCCAACCATCAAGTGCAAGTGGATTTGCAGGTGAATGCCGGCTCTCCGAACGTCCTAGGCGACAGCGATCAGATGAGCCAGGTCATGATCAATCTCATCATGAACGCGCTTCACGCCATGCCGGATGGAGGAATGCTCCGCATCACTCTCGGGTCGGAGGGGGGCATGGCAAAGCTCACAGTCTCGGACACGGGACACGGAATTCCCGACGACGTTGTAAGCAAGATCTTCGACCCGTTCTTTACAACAAAAGAATTTGGAAAGGGGACGGGCCTTGGCCTGACGGTGGTCAAGGGAATCATCGAGGAACATCATGGGTCGATCGAAGTGGAAAGTGAGCCGGGAAAAGGCACAACGTTCACCGTCCTCCTGCCGAAAAGCTCGTAAACTGCTGCCCCCGGCTGTGGCATGGTGCGACAGTGCAGGGATATGACTGTAGTCTTTCTCGCCAACCCTTTGGCTTGAAATCCCCTCTGCCGGTCGATTTCCAGAATAATGAGCCCTTCCCTCACCGATTCCCGCGGCATGCACCTTGCCCTTTACGCAGTTCAAAGAAATGGATTCTCCGGAGATGCCCACAATGGCGGTACATAAGAAAGCGGTGGTACTTGTCGTCGAAGACGATGCAGATATGCGCAATCTACTTTGTGACGCGTTCTGGAGCGCAGGATATCAATTACTTGAGGCCAAAGACGGCGATGAAGCCTTCTTGGCGGTTTTGCAGTCGGTGCCAGACCTCATCCTCACTGATCTCCGCATGCCTGCCGGGGGAGCCGATTACATTAGCCGGTTGCGCACAGTGGCACCCCACTGTCCCATCGTGGTCATGACGGCCTTCGGCGAACCGGGATTACAAACCGAAGTCTTGAGCGCGGGGGCGACAGCGTATTTTGACAAACCTGTCCGAATTTCTGATCTCAAGCTGAGAATTGAGGCATTGCTGACCCGATCACCAGTGACGGACGAAGAACGAGCCTAGGATGGTCAGATCTTCATCACCGGATGCGTGTTCGCAGCGCGACCCTGTTTTGACGGCTCGCATTGAGACAATCAGTCAACTCGGCGAGAGCCTCTCGGATCGGATCGCGATCATGGACCGTCAGTTCAACATCCTCTATACCAACCATACGTATCGACCAGCGGAAGCGTCAACCCGATCCCCTTCAGAGCAGACCAAGTGTTATCACATCTTTGCACGTCGGACTGATCGATGCGCCGTCTGTCCAGCAGCCCAAGCCTTCGAGAACCCAAGCCGTGAAGGCAGTTCCTGTGCGATCGGTTCCGAGACGAGGGCTTGCGGTATTCAACGGGCGGTTCCTCTCTTGGGTGAAAATAGACAGGTTGCGTCCATGCTCATCTTGTTAGAGAAGCCCGCACCATCGAACGGTCTTGCCAGAATGCCTGCCTCCGAAGAAGCCGCTCCTCCGACGGTTCGAGAACAGTTAGACGAGCTGATTGGCCGCAGTCCGGCGATGCAGCAACTCTTTGACATGATCACCCTAATCGCCGACAGTAGCGCCACAGTGCTGATCCAAGGTGAAAGCGGCACAGGAAAAGAATTGGTTGCCAAAAGTATTCACCGGTTGAGCAATCGGCGAAGGAAGCCCTTTGTCGTGGTGGACTGCGGATCCCTACCCGAAACCCTGCTCGAAAGCGAATTGTTTGGACACGTCAAAGGAGCCTTTACCGGCGCCGTGGCCAACAAGCGAGGGTTGTTCGAAGAGGCGGACGGTGGGACGATCTTGCTCGACGAAATAGCCAACACCAGCCAGACCTTTCAAGCCAAACTGCTCCGCGTCCTTCAAGAGGGTGAAATCAGGCGCGTTGGAAGCAATCAACCGATCAAGATCGATGCACGCGTGATCTCCGCCACGAACAAAAATCTCACCGAGTTGGTCAGTGTGAAGCAGTTTAGGCAGGATCTCTATTACCGCTTGGCCGTCCTTCCTCTATATCTCCCACCGTTGCGTGAGCGCAAGGAGGACATCGCGCTATTGGTCGAACGCTTTCTTATGCAGTCCTGCGCGAAGCATGGCCAGCCAGGTCGCCATGTCTCCGACGAGATGATGTGCAGGCTTACAGAATCGGCCTGGCCTGGAAATGTCAGGGAGTTAAAGCACTACATTGAACGGGCCGTCATCACCACCATAGGACCGGCGCTGACGTGCCAGGACATCGTCGCCAAGAGAACGGACTCACCAGCGCTGGACCTCCGTTCTGTGTCGCGTGGTGCCATGAGGCAGGTGGAACGGGCGCAAATTGTACAGGCTCTTGCCCTCACTCATGGGAATCGCTTGAAAGCCGCCAAATACCTCAAGATTAGCCGGGCGAGCCTCTACAATAAGATCCGGTCCTACTCGATCCGATAACACCCGCTTCTGCCCCTCTTTTCCCCATTTTCTGCGACCGGCATGTCTCAGCATTTGGACATTCGAAACCATTGAAACAATGTGAACGGTCTTCGCCGGCGCATGTCAGTGTCTAGTTCTGTAGAAAGTCGCCGCACTCAGGCGTTGTGTCACGGCGGCTCGCTTTCCCGCAAACTGCCGCGCCATCAAAGCATTTCGGCTTTTTACCCCTGCCACGCATCGAGGCACGTCTGTTGCGCTTATGAGAAGAACGCTGGTGAAGGTTCGGGTGATTAGGACCGGCCTCCGAATGACCCGCTTCTTCGAGAGAAGGAGCCCTTCACCAGCTCTATTCAGGAGGCCGTGAGAGGTCTTTTTGATAACAAATCGCGAGACGGATATGGACTTTCACACAACCGCTCACATTGGCGGAAACAAGAAGGGGAGGCCGAGTATGAAGTCTTTCATAGAGCAATCACAAGGCAAGCGACGATGGGGAAGCCTGGTGCTGATGCTCCCCACTGTCACACTGACGTGTGGCCTCACGGCAACACCATGGCTATTCGCGGCAAGTACGGGAGAAGCATCCCATGAGGGCCATGCGACGGCCGTCGCCATGCCCGGCTGGACGCAACAACTCAAGGGCCAGACGGTGGTGGAGAATGCCATCGAAGGCCGGGCCGGCAATGCTGAAAAGATGGAAATGCAGCATCATCGGCTGATGCAGAAGCTGGAGCAACAGGCCCAAGAAGACGCCAAGGCTCAGCAAACTTCAGGCGCATTCAACAACATGTCGATGATGCATCAGTACATGGGCCAGGACGGCAGCAGTTTCCTCCTCATGACTGATTCCAGCAAAGGAGAACCGGTGTCCGCATTGGGCGGCAAGTGTCCGTCCAATGTTCCGGTGCGGATGTACGATGTCTCGATGATCAACATTGAGATCACCTTGAATCGCTGGCTCGATTACTATCCCGGTTATATGTACGTCTTGACTGAAGACGTCGAGAAGGTCCGCGCAGAAGAAACCAGAAATAAAGACGCGCGTGACAAAGAGGGATTCGATCCCGGCTCCGTCACGACCGGCCTGCAGGGGGACATGATTCAGCCGTTGGTGCTTCGAGCCAATCAGGGCGACTGCGTGAGGATGACGCTCCGCAATCAGATGGAAAGCGAGGACGGCAGCCTCTTCATCCAAGCTTCCAGCATGATTGTGAGTGCAACGGGCAAGCCAGCCACGACCACCAATCCGGAATCGATCATTTCGCCCGGCAAATTGCAGGAATTCGAATGGTATATCCACCCGCAGATGCAGGAAGGCGTCCGGCAATTTCATTCCTATAGCCATGACCGCGAATTAACAGTGCTCGGTCTCTTCGGCGCGTTCGTTGTAGAACCGAAGGGGTCGAAGTATCTGGATTCCATCGGCACCGGGTCGGATAAGCAAGTCAAGACGGGCTGGCAGGTGAACATTGATAATGGATCTGGACCAGACTTTCGCGAATTCGTGCTGTTCTACCACGAGGTTGGCGATGAAGCGTTCAGGCCGTTGAACAAGAAGGGCGACTTCCTGCCGCAGCGCGATCCGCTGACGGATGCCTATCGGCCAGGCGGCCGGGCGATCAATTATCGCAGCGAGCCGTTCGGCATCGATCAGATGCATCTCCAACATGAGTATTTCGGCTTTGAAGACGAATCCATGGCCTACAGCGCCTACACCTTCGGCGATACGCCGACCACCATCGCTCGAGGCTATTTGGGAGACCCCGTGAAGTGGCGGCTGGTTCATGGCGGATCGGAGGTGTTTCACTCCCATCATCCGCACAGCGGATCGATCCGCTGGCAGCGCAGTCCGGGTACCGAGACCAACAACATGTGGGCGATGGGGCAGGACGGTCCGGTGAAGTATCCGGTCGTGCGGACCAAGTCTGACCGCGTGGATGTTGAAGTGATCGGTCCTTCGGAGGCCTTGGATCTTGAACCGGAATGCGGGGGAGGCGGCTGCCAGCATCTGGCTGGCGAGTTCCTGTACCACTGCCACGTGGCGCACCACTATGTGGCGGGAATGTGGGGCTACGGGCGATTTTACAACACGTTGCAAGTCGGCGCGGCGCATACCGATACGATGCCGGATCTGCAAGAGCTGCCTGATCGCAAAGGCCGGATGAAGGTCGGCGTAACGTCCGATAAGTTGATCGGCACGACCGTCGACTGGTTCGGCAAGTCCTTCAAAATTGTGGACAAGGGGCAGAAGACGAATTGGAAATCCAATCCGGTCATTGTGAACATCAAGGATTGGGTCGAAATGTTCGTGCCTGCTCAAGGCAAGCCGGGCCACACGGACAAGGAGAAGGATCAGATCCTCGCCTATGACTCGACGGTAAGGGATTGGAAGTGGGATGGCAATATCGCCCGGGGCGAGCGCGAAAGCACCGCACAGAATCCGAAGTATCCATGGGCCGCCAAGTGGGACGACAGCACCAGACCTGCCATTCTCTTTGATCCGACCACGGGCAAGATGGCCTGGCCGTTATTCAAGCCGCACTTCGGCAAGCGGGTGCCCTTCTCGGCCAATCACAGCGGCGCGCCCTGGCTTGAGCCCATTCACCAGGATGCGAACGGCGAACGGACCAGCGAGCCGGCCAAGCCCGGTGAGCAAGGGCGTTGGAGTCTCTGCCCGGACAATGCCAATCAAAAGTTTTACAACCTTCACTTCCTGCGGATGCCGATCACCTTGGCGAAACAGCAGGGGAAAGAACCGCCCATCGTCGACAAGGACGGGCTGATTTACGTGCTCCATGAAGAAGAGCGTCTGACGAGAGGCAATGACGATCTCAAGCTCCCGGCGGTCATCCGCGCCAATGTCTACGATTGTGTCGACTTGGTTCTGACCAGCGAATGGGACGACGACGATTACACCAATTTCCAGTCGTCCAAGATCAACATCCATCCCCACTTCTTCCAATTCGACACAGGGAACTCGGATGGCGTGATTTCAGGGTTCGAATACGAAATGTCCGTGCGTCCGTTCACCATGTGGGGCAAGGCCAAGAAACACGGCTTACCAGCGCCGATGGTAGCCAAGATCGTCGGCGGAGCTAAGGCGGGAGCCAGCTCCATCAAGATTCAACTGGCCCCCGGTGCCACGCCATTCCATGTGAACACCGAAGTCATGGTCGGCGTGGACTGTTTGGAAAAGGGAAACGATCCCACGGCCTCCCTGCCACGGGATAAGAGCTGCTCCGAAGTCGCCCGCATCAAGGACATCAAGGGCGATCAGGTCACATTCTTCAAGCCGCTCAAGCACAACCATCCGGCCAGCGACCTCGTGTCGCCGGAGTTCGTGCGCTACCGTTGGTGGGTGGACGTGGATATGGGGACAGTGTTCTGGCATGACCACGCGTTTGGCGCGACGACCTGGCCGCACGGCGGGTTCGGCGTGACGATCGTGGAGCCGTTCGGGTCTACGTACCATAATCCAAAGGACGGCAAGCTGGTGTATAGCGGTCCGGTTGCAGATATTCACTCGAACGAGCCGATCGGAGCCGGCGTCAGCGGAAGCTTCCGCGAACTGATGGTGTCGATCCACGATACGGTGCCGCACACCGTCAACGTCATCGAGGCCGGTAATCCTCCCGGACAGCCTGTCGAGGTGGCGCTGGAAGCGGGAAAGACGGTGTCGTTCCAGATGCCCGAAAAGATCTTGAACGCGCCCAACAAGTACATCAACGGCGGGACACATACGACGGGCAGCGGGTTCAATTTCCGTGCGGAACCCTTCGCTCAGCGGCTGTCGAATAATCCGGATACATCGAAGTTGTTCAGCAGCGCAATCCATGGTGATCCCGATACCCCGTTGTTACGGGCGTATACCGGTGACACGATGGTCTTTCGGCTGCTGCATCAGTTGATGAACGAGTCGCATGTGTGGACGATCGCCGGCCATACGTTCCTCACGGAGCGCTATGCGGCGGATGCCAACAGGAAGAACTCCATTCACGTCGGGATCGCCGAGCGGTACGATCTCGTGACGAAGGCGGGTGGGTTCCAGGGCATGCCGGGCGACTACATCCACTTCAACGGTCGAAGCTCACACTTCGCCGAAGGCGGATGGGGCATCGTGCGCGTGCTCGATAAGGAAACGTCCGACCTCAAGCCACTGCCGAAGGGCACGAATCCGCTGGGCATTCCAACGACTCCCAGTGGAGTCTGTCCCGCCGATGCGCCGGTCAAGAGCTTCACCGTCGTGGCGTTAGATCGCCCGCTGAAGCTGCATCCGAAAGCGCCTGAAGCAATCGAAGTTGATTTCGAGCGCAAGATCGAGCTGACCGTGCCGGAGGGCAAGATCTTCGCGCTTGAAGAGGAAGCGACGACGGTGGCGGGCAACGTCATGCCGAATCCGCTGACACTGCGCGCGAACCTGGGCGACTGCATCAAAGTCAATCTCAAGAATAAGATGAAGGCCAGCCGGGCATCGTTCTTTGCGCCCGGATTAGCCTTTGATCCCAAAGACAGCCAGGGCTTGAACGTCGGCAACAACGGCGGCGATCAGACCATCGGACCCGGTGAGAGCCGGAACTACACCTACTACGCGCATCCGTCGAACAAGGAAACGACGTCGTTGGTGTGGGACGGCGGCAACATCGTCGTCAATCCGCGCAACGGATTGTATGGCGCTATTATCATCGGCCCGAAAGGATCGCAATATCGTGATCCGGTGACTGGGGCCGATCTCTCGCAGAAAAATGCCTGGAGAGCCGATGTCGTCGTCGATACCAGTTTGCCGGAAAACGTCGGCAAGCGGAATTATCGAGACGTGGCATTGTTCTTCCAGGACGAAGACAACATCATCGGGACCTCGTTCATGCCTTATGTGCAGAACGTGGCTGGCCTGACGTCGGTGAATTATCGCGCCGAACCATACAAGTATCGTGAAGAGCAGGGCTGCTCGCTGGGGAAGATTTTCCAACCCTGCGTAGTGGACAAGCCCGAGGATCCGGCCACGCCGCTGATCGAGGCCCATGCCGGCGATCCGATCCGCATTCACGTCATCGGGGCGAACAGCGAGCAAAACGGAATGTTCGGCGTTGAGGGCCACGAGTGGCCAATTGAGCCCTACATGCCGGGCGCCGACATGATCAGTGTGGTGGAGTATGCCGGTTCGGAAGTGCTCGACGTCTTCATCCAGGGCGGGGCGGGAGGTCCGTATCGCCAGACTGGCGATTTTGTGTGGTCGAACAATCGGCTGCCGTACGCTCAGTCAGGACAGTGGGGCTACCTGCGTGTGTTGCCGACGGGCGATTCACGGATCCAACCGTTGGGTGCAGCCAGCGCGGGCGCCAAGCGGGCGGACGCGCGGCCGGCGCCGCGGGCGACTCCAACCGCCATGAAATAGGCACGTTGGTCTTGGTGTAAGGTCTGACAGGGAGCTGCCGCCAACCGGGAGCTCCCCTGTTCCTTCTGTTAGGCATGCCGGCAGAGCGGGCAGAAGTGAATGCTTCCGATTCGACGAATCATTCTAGACTACGGTCGCAGTTGCGAACGTCTTCTGTCGAGCCGGTTACTCGAGCTTCCACTAACGACTGATGAGATGCAACTCATCCGATATTACCTGAGAGATGGAACACAAGTTCAATTCAGACATAGCCAGCCATGAATCTAAACGCTCAGAGGACTCACGTCATGGAAAAGAACGAGATCAATAAGTGGCGTAGATGGGAGATGGCGGTCAACGTGCTGTTGGTCGCGGTGGCGCTGGTGACCATTGCCAATGCCGCTTGGGGCCTGCAGACTCCGGACGTCACCGCATGGGCACCGAAAGGCACGCCGCCGGTTGGGTCTTCCCACGTCCTCATCGCCGCTCGACGCGACGAAATGCCGGCGAACCGGACGCCGTGACGTCTTACACTTCGTAGGCCGTGTTGGCCTCAGGCACCCTCACATCGACATGCGGATGCTCTGCCGCAATCGCAGCAGCCAATGAAAACGCCTGCCGGTGCTCTCCATGCACGATGAAAATCTGTGAAGGAAGGGGGTTGATCGCGCGAACGTAGCCCAGGAGATCTTCGCGATCAGCATGTGCGGATAAGCCGTTAAAATGGACCACCCTGGCACGTCGAGGCACGGGGACTCCGAAAATCGGCACAGGATCCCATCCTTCTATCAACTTGCGGCCCAGTGTGTGCTCTGCTTGAAATCCGACAATGGCTACGACGTTGGTTTCATCCTGAATGGCATGCCGTAAGTGGTGCAGAACGCGGCCACCTTCACACATGCCAGAGGCGGCAATAATCACGCACGGTCCCCTCATGGTGTTCAGGTTTTGGCTTTCATGGACGGATGACACATAGCGAATATACTTCGCGATGAAAGGATCTCCCTCGGTCGTGAGAATCCGATAAGTTTCTTCATCGTAGCATTCGGGATGCCGACGGAAGACTTCAGTCGCACGCAATGCCAACGGCGAATCTATATAGATGGGCACCGGCGGGACCCGGCCTTCTTTCACCATATCCTTTACCCACATGACGAGGTCTTGGGTGCGGCCCACAGCAAACGCCGGAACGATAATTTTGCTTCGGGTAGCGATGGCATGGTGGATGAGGGCACTGGCTTTTTGTTTGGCCTCATCGGCCGTTTCGCTGTGCAGGCGGTCGCCATAGGTAGATTCAATGATCAAAACGTCGCAGGAAGGCGGGGGTTGCGGATCTCGTAATATTGGCATTTGGCGACGGCCCAAATCTCCGGAAAACAGAATCGTTTTCGTCGCGCCAGCCTCCATGATCCGAAGAGAGATGGCCGCTGATCCAAGAATGTGTCCGGCATCAAGGAACGTCGCTTTCATACCAGGCAGCGGCGTCACGACATCGCCGTAACGGAGACCGACGAATTGTCGTTTAATCGTTTGGACATCGTCACTTGTGTAGAACGGCTGCCGGCACATTCCCTCAGTGCGGCGTTCCTTGCGATTGACATAGACACAATCGCTCTCCTGAATGTGCGCCGAGTCGGTCAACATAATTTCGCTCAACTCTGCCGTCGCCCTCGTCGCGAAGACCTTTCCTGAAAAGCCATACTTGGCCAAAGCCGGCAGGGCTCCCGAATGATCAATGTGGGCATGAGAGAGGAAGACGGCGTCAATTTCCTTGGGATCAAAACCGAGATAGCGATTGCGGCGCTCGGTCTCCTCGCGCCGTCCCTGAAAAAGTCCGCAATCCAAGAGCACACGATTCCCATCGGTCTCAAGCAAGTGCCTGCTTCCAGTGACCGATCGGACAGCGCCGTGAAAGGTGAGTTTCATTGGAACCACCGCGGGGGCGGAGGCCGGCGTCGAAACGTCTGCTGGGTGCGGGCAATGAGTTTCCAGGCTTCCTCGGCCGTGTCGGCGTACTGGAATAGCTTTCGATCACGAGCGCTGATGAAGCCGTTGTCTTCCAGCAGTTGCCAGTTAATCAACCGGCTCCAATACTCCCGGCCGACCAGAATAACGGTGATGCCGCGGACTTTCTTGGTTTGCAGTAATGTCAACGCGTCGAAGAGCTCATCGCAGGTCCCAAATCCTCCAGGAAAGGCAACGAGCGCCTTTGCCCGCAACAAAAAATGCATCTTGCGCAGCGCAAAATATCGGAACTGAAAACATAGTGCGGGGGTGATGTAGGGATTCGGTTGCTGTTCGTGTGGAAGCGAAATATTCAGGCCAATAGATTTGCCTTTGACGTCTGCGGCTCCTCGATTGGCTGCTTCCATAATGCCCGGGCCGCCGCCGGTCACCACCACATAATCGCAGCCACGCTTTGACTGGTATTTGCTGGTAACCAGCCGTCCGAAAGCCCGAGCTTCGTTATAGTATTTAGACATAGCGACTTGCCGTTTCGCCATGGCAACTGACCGCTGACGGGACACATCGTGCGGTTTGCCTGCTAAACGTTTATTTGCTTCGTCGAGACGCCGGTTGCTGACTGCAGGCTCTGGAATTCTTGCGCTTCCGAACACCACGATGGTCGAACGGATATTCTCCCGACGTTGGATCAATTCCGTCTTCAGCAACTCTAATTGAAGACGGATCGGGCGAACCTCATCACCGTTGAGAAATGCGAGATCTTGGTCGGCTCG
>DASTQY010000329.1:0-5506 GCA_035761525.1 Nitrospira sp.
CAGCTCTTCTTTCAAGCGCAACAGTTGTTTGAATTAGCCGGTAAACGAGGGTATCGCATCGAGAGTGCCGGGTTCGGAGCGCAGTCCGCCGAAGCCGCGTTCGAGGATGCGGTCCGCCAATTGGGCTTCACAGTAAAAGACAGTTACTACCGGGTTCAGTTGGCTCAGCGGCGGCTCGCCCTGGCTGAAGAAAACCGTGATCGGTTTTCCCGCATTCTCGAGATCAATACGATCCGCTTCAAGAAGGGCTATATCGCCGAAGTGGATTTGATTCGGATCAGGTTGCAGATGGTTGATTTCCAATCACAGGTGATCCAATCCTTGCAGGAGGCGGAATCGGCTCGCGGCGATCTGCGACAACTCTTGCGCCTCTCTCCGGCGACGACCGTCGAGTTGACGACCGATTTGGAATTCCGTCGCATCGATCCGGAGATTGCGAAACTGCGGCTCGCGGCGATCGATGTGCGTCCCGACTTGCGTTCAAAGCGCTTTACCTACTCCCAACGGGAAGCCGATCTCCGGCTGGCCCAAGCCTACCGTGTGCCGGATGTGACGGTGGGAGCCGGCTACGCCATTCAAGGCTCGCTCGGTCCTGATAATCCGCAGCAATGGGCGCTCAACCTCGGATTGCCCGTGCCGTTGTTCAACCGAAATCAGGGCGGGATCCGACAGGCCGAAGTCGCGGTCCAGACGGCAGGAGCCGACTTGAATAAGGCTGTGAACGTGGTTGAGAATGAAGTGGAAGTCGCTTACAGGAATCTACTGCAGAGTCGGCGGCTGGTCGAAGCATACGTAGGTGGTGTGTTGGAGGATGCGCGCGCCACCTTCACGATCGTGGAACGGGCGTATGAACGGGGCGGTGCCACCATTCTCGATCTGCTCGATGCCGCGCGGACGTCGCGGACTATTCAACAAAATTATATCGAAGCTTTGTTCAATTATCAGCGGAACGTGCTTCAGCTGGAATCGGCGGTCGGCCAAGAGATTGCGTCATGACTGTACAAGGTAGGACTGAGTCTCAGGTCGCGATGGATCAACCTCTGGAAGAGGCGCGTGCCGGACTCCTTTCTCCCAGGGGCGCACACGTCGTCTGCGTCCTGGCGATCACCGCTCTGGTTGGCTGCGGAAAGGGAGATCAGCCGGCCAACTCAGACGCCGCCACTCCTCCGCACACGAAAAACGCCCCCGTCCTCCACGAGTCGGTCTCGCGCGTGGAAACCGGCATCGTGGATTACAGCGGATCGCAGCAGGATCTTGCCTTATCCGGCAAGATGGCTTATGGGGAAGACCGTTATTCGAAAATTTCCTCGCCGCTGCAGGGTCGGGTGGTCGAGGTCCGTGCCCATCTCGGCGATCGGGTCAAGGCCGGAGCGATTCTTCTCGTGGTCGACAGTCCGGACATCGCGCAGGCCTACTCCGAATTCGTAAAGGAAGACTCTGATCTACAGTATGCCACCCGTTCGTACGAGCTGGCAAAAGATCTGTACGCGACTAAGGCGCTTCCGCTCAAGGATCTGAAGCAGGCTGAAAATGAATTGGTGAAGGCCAGGGCTGAGTTCCGCCGGGCGAAGGAACGCTTGTTGTCCCTGCGTATTCCGGCCGAAGAAGTGAATAAGCCTCTCGACAAACAGCAGATCACCTCCCGTTTTGAGATGAAGAGCCCGTTGACCGGGATCGTCGTCGAACGCATGGTGACGCCGGGCCAGTCGGTTGGAGGGGATGCCAATCAGGTGCTGTTTACCGTTGCCGATCTTGACATGCTGCAAGTGGTGGCTGATGTCTATGAACGCGATCTGGCCTTAGTCAGGGAAGGGCAGTTTGCCAAAGTCAAGGTCGAGGCGTACCCCGATGTCGACTTTCCCGCGACTGTGGCGGCGGTTGGGGACGTGGTCGACCCGGCAAGCCGCACGATCAAGCTACGGGCCTGGGTGAACAATCCGGACCATCGTTTGAAGCCGGAAATGTTTGCCCGGTTGCACATTCAGGTTGGCGACTCGACGCGCATCCTTGTGGTACCGAAAGAAGCCGTCTTGGAGTCCGACGGCAAACAATTTGTCTTCGTCGTTGAGGAGGCTAACCGCTACATCAAGCGGGAGATCAAGGCCGCCAACTTTACGCCGGACCAGATGCGCGTCCTCGACGGATTGACGCCTGGCCAGCGGATCGTGACCAAGGGCGCCGTATTGATCAAAGGCCAAGAAGTCAAAGGCGGCTGACGGAGTGACTCCTTCATCTCCTTCCTATCGCTGTAGTCCCCCGGATCCGATGAGTTGATGATCGCGCGTCTCGTCGAGATATCCCTCGTCCAGCGTATTTTGCTCTGCGCCTTAGGGCTGACGCTCCTGTTTGGCGGGCTCTATTCCTTCCATTTACTCGACATCATTGCCTACCCCGATCCATCGCCGCCAATGGTGGAGTTAATCACCCAGAACCCCGGATGGTCGGCGGAGGAAATTGAACGGCAAATTACGATTCCGATGGAAGTGGCGCTTACCGGCATGCCCGGTCTGACCGACATCCGCTCGCTGTCCATCTTCGGCTTGAGCGACATCAAGGTCTACTTCGACTTTGGCACCGATATCTTCCGCGACCGTCAAGAAGTGCTCAACCGCCTTGCGTCTGTCGACTTTCCTCTCGGCGTTCAACCGGTGCTTTCACCCTGGTGGGCCATCGCGGAAATCTATCGGTATGAGCTCACGGGCGAACCGGGCGTGAACCTGACCGAACTCAAGACCATCCAGGATTGGCAGGTGCGGCGTGCGTTCCGGCGCATCCCCGGTGTCATTGACGTCACCGCCTTCGGCGGTACGACGAAAGAATTCCACGTGGACATCGACCCGGGGAGATTGATCAGCTACGGGGTCAGCCTTTCCCAAGTTATGACTGCCTTACAGAACAGCAATGCAAACGTCGGAGGGAACTATCTCACGTTGGGAGCCCAGAACTACAACGTGCGGGGGGTCGGTCTGATCAATAGCATCGAAGACATTGAAAACGTGATGGTGGCGCAAAAGGATGGCACGCCCATTTATGTCAAAACGCTCGGCCAGGTCAAAGTGGGCAGCCGTATCCGACTGGGAAAAGTCGGCATCGACGAGCGGGATGACGTCGTGGAGGGCGTCGTGCTGCTCCAACGCGGGTACAAGGCCCTCCCGGTGCTCGACAAAGTCCGCGAGAAAATGGACGAGCTCAACGAGTGGAAATTACCTGCCGGGGTCAAGATCCGGACGTTTTATGATCGAACGACGCTGATCCATACGACCGTCGAAACAGTCACGGACATCATGATCAGCGGGATGGTGTTGGTCTTCGTGCTGCTGTATGCGTTTTTAGGCAATCTTCGGGCCGCCGGCATTGTCGCGCTGACCATCCCGCTGTCGCTCCTCTTTACCTTTGCAATGATGGTGCTGGTGGGCCAGTCCGCGAACCTGATTTCCCTTGGCTCGATTGATTTCGGCATCATCGTGGATGCGACACTGATTATGGTAGAGAGCGTCTTCTTCCATTTGGCGCATGCGAAAACACCAGGCCTGACCGTGCACCAGCAAATCGTGCGCGCTGCACGCCAGGTCGGCCAGCCCATATTCTATTCGACGGCCATCATTGTGGTGGCCTTCATTCCGCTGTTCACGATGACCGGGGTGCCGGGAAAAATTTTTGCCCCCATGTCCATTACCTATGGGTTTGCCTTGCTCGGCGCGCTGCTGATGGCCTTTACGCTTGCCCCGGTGCTGTGCTCATTCCTCTTGACGGGTCCGATTACAGAGCACGATACGATCGTCGTCAAGCCGCTGAGGAAGCTGTATCAACGCACGCTCGAGTGGGCGCTCGATCACCGGAAAGTCGTAGTTGCCCTGGCCGCCTCCCTCCTCATTGTGGCCCTCGTGGCGCTGCAGTTTCTTGGCGGTGAATTTATGCCCGCGTTAGAGGAAGGTAATCTCTGGGTGCGCGCCACCATGCCGGTCGATATCTCGTTCGACCAGGCGGCGCGGCTCACGAGCGACATCAGGGCCATGTTCCGGGAATCTCCGGAAGTGACGACGGTCGTCTCTCAGCTTGGACGGCCCGATGACGGCACCGACCCCACGAGTTTTTTCAATGCTGAATTCCTTGCCAACCTGAAGCCTCAGGCTCACTGGCGCAGAGGGCTCGGCAAGGATGACCTGGTTGAAGAGATCGAGAGCCGACTTAAGACGATCCCAGGGGTCATCTTCAATTTTTCGCAGGTCATTCAGGACAACGTCGAAGAGGCGATGTCCGGCGTCAAAGGAGAAAACTCGATCAAGTTATTCGGGGCGGATCTAAAAACGATGGAAACGCTGGCGGGGGACATCGAAAAGACCATGCATCAGGTTCGAGGTGTGAAAGACTTGGGAATTTTCCGTCTGCTCGGCCAACCCAATTTATTGATCAAGGTCGATCGGCAGGCGAGCGCCCGCTACGGCTTGCAGGTGGCCGATGTCAACGCCGTTGTACAGGCGGCAATTGGAGGTCAAGCCGTGACGCAGGTGTACGAAGGCGAGCGCTTGTTTGATCTGGTCGTTCGGTTTCTCCCTGAATATCGGCAGGACGTCGAGGCCATCAGCAACATTTTGGTGAGTACACCGGATGGCGCCCGCATTCCCTTAAAGCAGGTCGCCACGATCACCAGTCAGACCGGAGCCTTCATCATTTATCGCGAAAACAATGAGCGGTATATCCCCATCAAATTCAGCGTTCGAGATCGAGATCTGGAAAGTACCGTCGAGGAAGCGCAGGCGCTGCTCGCTAAGCGCATTACACTGCCTGAACGGTATCGCATGGAGTGGGCCGGCCAATACGACCAATTGAAGGATGAGCAAAGGCGGTTGGCCAAAATCGTGCCGCTGAGCCTCCTGTTGATCCTCTTCTTGCTCTACATTACCTTCGACTCGCTCAAGAATGCCTTGTTGGTCCTTTCGGCGGTACCCTTCGCGTTGATCGGAGGCGTGATCGCGCTGGTCGCCACTCATACGAACTTCAGCATCTCGGCGGCGGTGGGTATCATTTCCACCTTGGGGGTCGCGATCCTGGGCGGCGTCTTACTGATCTCTCGCATCGAAGACGGCCGTATGGCAGGACTGAACCTCCGCGAAGCGATCATCCAGGCCGCTGCCGTACAAATGAGACCGATTTTAATGGCGACGATCGGCGCGGCGATCGGACTGCTGCCCGCTGCCGTGGCGACGGGTATCGGCTCTCAGGCCCAAAAGCCCCTAGCCAGGGTGGTCGTCGGTGGAATGCTCACAGCCGCCTTCTTGATTCTGGTGGTGTTGCCGGTGTTATATGAAATGGTGCATCGGCGAACGGACCAAGACGAATAACGAAAGAGGACGATCGTGTATATGAGATGGAAATGGATGTTGGTCACAGTCGTCATGATGGGTTTGGGCCTCAGTCCGGGCGGACCTGAGTTGTTTGCACAATCAGGCCTGCGCGGCCTGACCGTTCCCGTGCAAATTCCCTATGAAATGCCGCCCCAGTTTCA
>DASTQY010000330.1:0-7297 GCA_035761525.1 Nitrospira sp.
GCGAGGCCGCAGCCAAAAAACAAAGTGGGCACGATCAGCGCAAGAATGAAGGTGCAGGAGCCCGTGAACCGAAACCACGCTTCTTCCGGTGGCCGCGACATCGCGTGGAGAGTAGCACTCCGTTCGCACGGCCGCAATGGATGCATCCCGCGACTGTAGCCGGATCACTTTGGAGGCCAACGCTTGCGTTGAACCGCTGGTGTGGAATGGATGGAGACGGTGCTGGCGCCCAGTACGTGGACGCCGCCTCCTTTGCGGGCACGGTGTGTACAGGACCCGTTCAGTTGAGGGAGGGGTCGAAGGGCATATCGGCGTACACTCGAAACTCCTCGCCCAACGTGGCGAGGATTTCGGACCACACGCGAGTGGGATCTTTCTCAAAGACCGTGGCGGGATCAGCCGGAACGGTGATCCAAGACCCGATTTTCATCTCAGACTCGAGCTGCCCCGGACCCCAGCCGGAATAGCCGACGTAGGCGCGGAATGCTTCTTTGCCGTGATCGGTTGTGAGAATCTTATCCACCAATTCCATATCCCCACCCAAACAGACGCCGTCAAAGACATGGTGGGAGTTGTCAGGCAATTGATCCAACCGGTACAGCAGCATGACCTGATTGGGCTGCACCGGCCCACCGGAAAACAGGACATGACGCTGTCCTTCCAACACCGGCATCTGTGGTAAGGCTTCGGAAACAGACATCGCCGTCGGCCGGTTCACGACCACGCCCAGGGCGCCTTCCGCTCCATGCTCACAGAGCAGGACCACTGTCTGTCTGAAGTTGGGATCGCGGAGATTCGGCGCGGCCACCAGAAAGATGCCTTTGCCGAGTTGCGCCTTCAACGGAATCTGCATGATGAGAAATATCCTATCCTGCCGATTCGCCACACGCAACCCAGCAAAAGACGGGGCCCATAAACTTACCGGTAAAACGTTTCGCGGCGGTCCCGGAGCAGATCGTTGTACGGGGTGAGCGATTTATTGCGGGCTTCAGCCGGATCGATATCGACCACACACAGCGCTTCCTGATCACGCGGGGCACGCTGGAGAATGGCGCCCCGCGGAGAAACGACTTCGCTGTTGCCGATGTAGGTCAGCCGGTCCTTGCCTTCGCGCGCCTCGCTGCCGGTTCGATTACATGTCACGGCAAAAACGCGATTCTCGAGACAGCGCACCGGCATGGAATCCGGGCAGTTCGGCAGCACGAGATTGGAAGGATGACAGATGATATCCGCGCCTTTAAGCGCCAAGACCCTTGCAGCCTCGGGATAGTACCAGTCGAAACAGATCATGACGCCGATCTTGGCGGGTCCGACATCCCAGACATGAAAGCCCGTGTCTCCCGGCGTGAAATACAGCGTCTCCTCGAAAAAAAGATGCGTCTTACGGTAGCTCCCGATGAAGCCTTGCGGAGCAACAACGACGGCCGAGTTGTAATAGGCTGTACCTGCCTGCTCGGGCAACCCGGCGACAATCACCATCTGTCTGCGCTTCGCGAGATCCAGCAGGCGCTTCGTCGTCTGTCCGGCGGGAATCGGCTCAGCCAGGGCGCGCACTTCGTCCATCGAGACAAATTGATACCCGGAGGCGCACAGCTCAGGCAGGACGAGCAGGTCGGCTTCGGCGTCTTCGAGTTTGGCCGCAATGCGGTCTAAGTTCTCGGCAACCTTCCCGAACTCCGGATTGTTTTGGTAGTACCCAACCCGCATTGCTTGCTCCGATTCACACGAGGGTTCCAAGACGTGGAAGAGGACTTTTCTTATAGATGCGAGGATGAGCCGAGAAACGTTCCCTCTCCTGTCCAGCTTACAGACGACAACGGGCGGGAAATCATCATTCCCGCCCGTCATCAGTACAGCACGGTTGGCTGAAAACGTTATTTCACTTCGGACAGATGAGTCACCGCGCCTTCCGCATGTTCGGTCGCCTGGTCGGCGTGACCGGCCTTGCCATGGGTGATGGCTTCCTTTAAGTGCTTGATGCCCTCATCTAAATGAGGATTCTTGACGCCCGCGGCCTGCGCGTGCTTCAACGCTTCTTCCGCATGCTGGGCCACAGCATCGGCATGGCCCTGCTTGCCGTGATTGACAGCGCCCTTCGCATGTTCAACGGCTTCGCTTACGTGTTTGTTGTCGGCCCAGGCCACCAGCGGTAGGCCAAGCAGTGCGACTGCGGCCATAGCCGCCGCTCCACGTCGGATGCTCATCGTCATGGGTTCCTCCTCATGGTTTGAGTGCCAAGTCTTGATTTGTTGCAAGAAATCGTACGTAGCGAAGTCACCTTACACAGCCACTTTTTCACTGTCAAGAAGGCCGGGCCGGCGCCTCTATTCCCAACACTTTTTGCAGGCCTTGAAAGTCCTTCTCAACGGGGCAGGCAAAATCGCGGCTCCACTCCCACCAGGAGCCGGGGTAATTCCTGACCTTCTGAAATCCGGCCAGCTTCAGGACAAAATACAGCCATGAAGACCGTACGCCGCCGGTGCAATAACAGACAATGTCGTGTTGGGGCTCCAAGCCTTTTTCTTCAAGAGCGGCTTTGATGGCTGCGAGGTCTTTCACAGTCGCATTCGTATTCAAGAACCCATTCCAGGAGAGATGAATCGCGGAAGGAATATGGCCCGGACGAGGGATGCCGGACACTTCTTTCCCCAGGTATTCTTCGAGACTCCTCGCGTCCAGGATCTTCATGTCGGACGGAGGATGCTTGACCATCGCCCGCAACTCGTCTTTGCCGATGATCGTGTGGGTGGCCTGCCTGACCGTAAAGTTTCCAGGCTTCGGGCTTACCCGACCATGTTCGAACGGCCGCTGCTCTGTTACCCACTTGACCCAACCGCCATCTAGAATGCGCATGTTCTTATGACCGAAATACTCAAGCATCCAGAACATTCTGCCTTCATCGCCCCAGTTGTCGAACGGGTTCGAGTAGATCACGACTTCGCTGTCGTCGTTCAAGCCAAGCGCGCGCATTTTTTGCTCCATCCGGTTCATATCGGGATCGAGCAACCCTTTGGCGACCGCATTAGGGTCACTATAATGGTGCCAGGTCGTGTGCACTGCCCCGGGAATGTGGCCGCCATATTCATAAGCGGCGTTGCCGCGCACGTCGATGACAACGAGCTTCGGTTTTCCCAACTGCTTGTGCAATGTCTCGGTATCAATGAGTAACGGATGATTCATGAGACTCCTTCAACCCCGCCCGACAGTATCAACCGCGCAGCTTGACCCATGCTGCGAACTGCCGGCGACGGACGGCTGGACGTTCGCATCCAGGGCCGCCTTTAATTTATCTGTCAATGGAAACTCCCGTTCGTAGATGACGAAGCGGTAGGGATCGTTCCCCGTCAGACCATACCTTCGTTGCAGCATCTCATGCTGCTTATCCGTCACAATGTGGTACTGCACGCGCGTCTTCACTTTCAAGTCCTCCGCGCTGTCGGGCAGCTGATACGCAAACTGATACTCCCGGCTCGCCAACGGTAGAAGGCGGTTATCATACAACTCCAGGATGGCCGGCTGCCACATGATCCAGCGTCCCATTGTCGATGTTTCTTCCTTGAGCACATGACCAAGCGTATCTTCGACCGTGAACTCGACGGTGAAAAACCGGTCGGGATCACCCGTCGGAATTTTGTGTCCCGCGCCGGCATTGACCAGCGTCAAGGTAAAGGCCACACGATCGCCCGGCTTGGGCGACGGAGGGTCCGCCTTCACTTCGACAGCCACCGCCCGTTTGATCATGTCCGGATCGTGGCCGCCGCGCCAAAGGTGCTGCCTCCCACGTCGGATGGGACTGTTCGTTGCGACAGGCCTGTCGATCTCAGGCATGTGACAGCTCTGGCAGATAAATCCGCGCTCTTGCATGAAGAATTTCCCTTCATACTCCGCGTAGGTCCCGCAAGGACCCACCCGGTAGAACTGCGCAGGGCCGGAGACGACATTATGGCAGCGATAACAGAGTTGGGCGGTCCGGAAATTCGGATCAAATTGGGTCGGGTGCGGAGCGGCGGAATCCTCGAATGGGCCGTAAATGATGCCGTCCCGCACGTGGCACGCAGCGCAGGTGACCGATTCCTTCTGATACTCCGCGTCGTAATGCGGATTCGGCTCCTGAACCGCTTTCTCGACTCGACCGCGAGGAATGTCTGTAATGACAGTCGGCTGCTGGTTTTCCAACGGTGAATGACAATTCAAACAGATCCAAACATTCTTATCCTTCTTCCAATAGGCTTGGAAGTAGGGATCCTCGTACGCACGAGCGTGAATGCTGGATTTCCATTCGTCATAAATTTCGCGGTGGCATTGGCCGCAGGACTCCGCCTTGAGGCTTGTCAGTCCGTCCGGAACCTTCTGGAAGGGGATGGCATGGGCATAATCCGAGCGCAGCCCAAAAATCACGACCGGCTTGATTTCGGTGTAATACAGGTACGTCGCGCCGAACACGACCAGTAGCCCGATCACCATGAACTTCCAACGCCTCATGCAGCAAGCAACGCTTTCAGATGAGCATCCACGGACGCGGCGAGAGCCGTGAGATTGTACCCACCTTCAAGGCAGGAAAGGATGCGGCCTTGAGCATGGCGCTTCGCCACGCCGGCCACCAGAGCGGTCAAATCTGCGTAACCGGCTTCGGTCAATCCCATCCCGGCCAGAGGATCGTCCCGATGAGCATCGAAGCCGGCCGAGATCATGACGAAGTCAGGCTTGAACTCCTCAGCGGCGGGAAGTAGAGCCTGCAAGAACGTGGCACGATATTCGTCGTCGCCTTCTCCCGCCTCCATCGGCACATTGATCGTAAACCCTTCGCCCGCGCCGGTCCCGTGCTCGGACGCCCGACCGGTGCCCGGATAATGCGGATACTGATGGGTGCTGAAAAAGAGAATGGAAGGATCCTGCTCAAAACTATGCTGCGTGCCGTTTCCATGATGAACATCCCAGTCGACGACGAGGACCCGACTGAGCCCATATTTTTTCTGTAGGTAGCGTGCAGCGATGGCCACGTTGTTGAACAAGCAGAATCCCATCGCCCGGTCGGCTTCGGCATGATGGCCGGGAGGCCGAACGGCGCAAAACACATGGTCCACCTGCCCCTGCATGATCGCATCGACCCCCGCGAGCGCGCCGCCGGCGGCCAGATAGGCGGCAGACAAGGAACCGGGCGACATCGACGTATCCGGATCGAGTGAAACCCGCCCACTGGTGGGGGAATGTCGATTCAACGCGGCAACATAACCGGGGCTATGGATCTGTGTAATCCATTCGTCCTCGGCTTTTCGCGGTTCGATCCTCGTCACGTGCGCCGCCGTGCCACTCTGCTCCAACTGTTGCATGATTGCACGCAGACGATTCGGGGACTCGGGATGGCCGGCGCCCATGTCGTGCTCAAGATAGGCGGGATGGTACACAAGGCCGGTTCGCATAATACATCATCCTCGCAAGACGCTCAAAATGGCAGCCGTTCTTCCCCCACTCAATTCCGGCGTGAAACACGCCTTATCCCGGGCAAGGCCGCAGCGAGTGAGCTGCCGAGGAGGGACATGCCAATCTTTGCTTGAACCGGTCGCTTCGATCACATGCGAGCGGATAGTGCTTGGCCTCCCTGCCTCAGCTCGTTGTGGCATTCAGCGATGCGAGCACGAAGCTGGCAGCTTTCCAGCGTCTTGGAATGTAGCATGCAGGAATCGGCATAGACAACGCGCGTATGGCACTGCTATCGTCTACGCTGAAAGGAACACATGCCTAATCCGAGAATTGAACCGCTCAAAAAAGTCTTGGGGATGGATCCGAATGACGAAGTGGCCTGGTTCGGATTGGGGAAAGCCTACATGGACGACGGAAATTTCCAAGAAGCTGCCAATGCGCTACGGCAATGCATCACCGTGAAGCCGACCTACTCAGCAGCCTACTATGCGCTTGCCCAATCGCTGCATAAGCTGAGCCTCCTTGACGAATGCCGAACCGTCTGCAGCACAGGGATCGAGGTGTCGACAAAGAACGGCGATGCCATGGTGACCAAGAATTTGGAGCAGTTGAGGACCTCACTTCAAAGCAGCTGACAAAAACCTTGCTGCTGTCGTTCGCTCAGGGGTACGGCGGCAGCCGGATTCCGGATGAGGATTCGCACACGGGGAAACCCCCGTTGTTGTTTCGACCGTTCGACCAGCTCCACGTTGGCCAATCTCGTACCAGCCTGTGCAGGCATCGGCTCGACATCCCAGAGTGAGATCATCACGGCGCTGAGCATGCGCAGTTTCGTGAGCAGGAGGGTCACTGACCCCGCCAGGGCCTTTAGATCCAGCCACAACGCTTCTGATCGCACGGTTCGCTCGCCGCGCAAATCGGCGCGCGGGATGGAAATACTCAAGACCACCGCATCGGCGTAGTCCGTGAGCTGTTTGGTCTTTTGCTGGATGCGTGCAAGAATGCGATGAATCAGAATCGCACCCGGCTCCATCCCCTCTGATCCCTCGTCATCGGGAAGCTGACGCCGTGGAATCCGCTGTCGTCCGGACGATCCAACCATGGCGGTCACTTCAACAAAAAAACGCTCGCGGCCAACACGGCATTCCAAATCCGCCGTTCGCGCCTGCGATTCCGGGAGGAAAGTCACCTTTGCGCCGATACGAATCAGCTGGGTAGCCAACTCCAGTTCGGCAAGTGCCGACTCCCGAACACCGTAATCTCCATGGGTGAGCCGGCGGACGAGACGGGCCAAGCGCAGATGACTCGATTGGTCGGCGCAATGCCGATGCAGGGTGTTCCAACGCTCTTCCAGATCGCGCGCCAGGCCCTGTTCTTCGCGCTTCCAGCCAGGAAGCGGCTCACGATGCCCATCACGCAGATGCGAGACAAGACGGAAGGTCTTCCGTGGGCGAAACCGTGCCATATCTAGACCGGCTCGGCGCCCTCGTCGTCTTGTGGCGGGAGCCCCGGTGGTTCAGGCGGTGTTGACGACAATTCGTCATAGACTTCATCGAGCCACCGGCCGGCACAACTCAACACTTCTCGGACCAACGGTTCGGGCTGTCCTGTCCGTCTGATCGTCCACTGTGAGACATATTCCAGCAAGGCGTCACGCTCGAACTGCCGTGTGGATTGAACAGCCAAATCCGTCAATTCTCCACAACCCGTTTTGAGGATTGTGGCGACGGTCTCTCGCCCGTAGCAGGTGCTCGCCGTCACATATTGAACGGCGCGGTTAATTTCGTGGTCGTTCATAGTATGACCTCTGAAGGATTTTCACATCCTGCTCAACACGTGTCAACGCGCAAGGCGGGTCGACTGGGTTTTTTTCTGC
>DASTQY010000331.1:0-6036 GCA_035761525.1 Nitrospira sp.
CTTGGTCGAGACGGCGGCAAACATTCTGGCGTTTGTCCCCGTAGGCTATCTCCTCGTACGAAGCCTTTCGCCCAACTGCGGGCATCCAGTATTCTTCGCCTGCCTCCTGGGCTTCTGGAGCTCGGTTGGCATCGAGACCTATCAACTCTTTTGTCATGATCGAGTCCCTTCAGCGACCGACATATTCATGAACGTCGCAGGAACGGCCGTAGGTGTCTGGCTTGCTCTCGCTGTTGATAAGGCTTTCACGTTTTGTACCTTTCGGATCCGCCGTCTTTCCACCTAACCCGCTGCCTCAGATAAATCGAGAGGCTGATACAGCTTCGCCTTCTGACTTACATGAGGGCGCCTCTTACCTAACGGCGCTTAGGTCGTCTGCCGTCAAGCTATGGCGCGTCGCTCTACACGTCGGATGACCATGCTCCAACGATTCAGAAGACTGAAAGACGGAGCGATGGCTCTCCGAAGGACAGGACTGATGCCGTGATGATATGGATCAGGCTACTGTTTCATCCGGCGACGTAGAGTGGATCCTAGCAGTGGTGCGGGAAAGCGCAATCAATGAGAAGTAAAAATGATGTAAACATTTGATGCGCGGGGATACGGTCAGCTATGCCGAGGTGAAGGCCAGGCAGGATGAGCTGACCGTCAAGGTGTATCGCAGAATTGGAGAAGGTCCAACTTCACGTGGTGCAACTTGGAGATCGGTGGCGAATCTGGAGAAAATCTTGATCCACCGGAATGCGATACCTTCCGTCCTCCGTGGCGAAGTTCGTCCGGACGTACCCTTCCACGTCTTCCCTCGCAGGCGCGGATTTAATGTCGAGCAAGTTCAGCATGAATTCAGCGACGGCGTATGCCTTATCCAGACTTGGAGTCTCGACGTGCGCAGGTTCCAGCGTTGTCACAACGTCATAGCGGTCGCCGTGCTTAGCCCGAAACACCTCTGCGACCTGGCGCAACTCAAACCGGTGGCCAAAAAAGTGACGCACCATGTGCATGCACCCGCTCTCGCAATGCTGCAACACCACTATAGTAACGCCGGTTGGCGCCATCCAGGAGACGAGACGTTCAAGGTGCATCAACCACTCGTCCGCAGGAATGTAATAGAACGTATGGGAGCAGAGCACCAGATCGCCCTGTGCAGCCGGTTGAGCCGCCAGGATCGGCAAGCCAAGCACCTCAACCGTCGGTAGGCTTTGTTGCAGCTGCTTGAGAAGGTAGACGTTTGGCTCGATGGCAATGGTGCGCTTAAAGACATCGGCAAACGCCTTGGTGAGTTCTCCATTCCCCGCGCCTGCATCGATGAAGACTGTGTGCGCCGGTAACCTATCGACCACCTCCTGCAGCCAACGCTTGGCGTTCCGTTTTTGATCCGTATGATCAAGAAAAATTTGAAAGGCCTGCTTATAGGCTTCTCCTTGAGAGTCAAATATGTGGATGCGTTCTTGCCTCATGCGGCACGCCTCTTAACAGCAAAAATTGGCAATGGCGCGGCTACTATACGCCCTTTTGTTCCCCCAATCACTTGCCCTCAGACGGAACATGTCTCCGTAGGCTGGACCGTGCTTATGCATGTGGTGTACAGTCCAACGCCATTCTAAGGGGTTCGAACCAGCAGGAGTGAACATCATGTCGGCCTTGGATGAACTTGCCCGGTCCTTTCACGAGACCCACTCATTCAAATGGGACAGGGAAAAGGGATTCACGCTCGCATCCGGCTACGTCAGCCCGTTTTACGTGGATTGCCGTGCCTTGATGGCGCATCCGTCCGCACGTCGGCTGGTTGGCCAGCTTGCATATGAGGCACTGACTGGAGTGGAGATCGATTGTCTGGGAGGGCTTGAGATCGGCGCCATCGCCATTGCGACGACGATCTCGGATTACGCCTTTGCATCAAGTGCACCCAGACAATGGCGAACGTTCGTGGTCCGCAAGCAGGCGAAGGATCATGGCCTGGGAAAGATGATCGAAGGTGCCGTCAGGTCTGGCGATCGCGCCCTCATTGTCGATGATGTGTTGACGAGCGGTGGTTCGCTGCTGAAAGCGATCACCGCGGCAAGGGAGGCGGGGCTGACGGTCACGGGGGCGCTGGTGATCGTGGATCGGAAAGAGCAGGATGGGCGGGCCAAGGTGGAGCAATGCGGGGTGAAGGTCACCAGTTTGTTGACGATCGACGACTTGATCGCTCAACAAAGCCGCAGGAGCTGAGTACGAATTTGTCCTACTTGCAGCGAAACTCGATGCCCCAGCGACGCTCTCTGACGATCTCCTGTCCTCCCTCAACACCTCCTCCGACCACGCGCGCTCGTCCTCTCGCTTCTCCTTCACGCACAATCAGATAGCCTCCGCCACACGTATCCTTCATCAGCGCAAGAGCGTCTTTTCGAAATGACGACAGCATATGGCCCTGATCGCCTTTGAAGGGATAGGTCACCACGCCACCGTCTTCGTTGGCTTGGGCTAACTTTGCCCCCTCTGCGCATCCGGCTGCGCAGAGCACAAGGACACATACGAGACTTGACCAGGTCTTCATTCGGCTCCTATGATAATCATTACTTCAGACACGTTGTATGTAGGAGGGCACCATGATTCGTCGAATTGCCATGACGTTACTCGGTCTGTTGTTGGTCACCGGCCTGACGACGACGGTCACCGCCCATCATTCGTATTTGCTGTCGGTTCAACAACTGCGCGCGAGCCTGAACAAAGCACCGTCGATGGCACAGAAGGGCTTCGTGCTGATCGACGTCCGTTCACCGGAGGAGCATGCCGCGGGATTTATTCCCGGCACTGATCTCAACATTGATTTTCGCGAGATCAAGACGCGCCATCGCGAAATCGGCGTCTCTCTGGACGAGCACGTCGTGGTCTACTGTCAGTCCGGTCACCGGAGCAATATCGCGGCAGAAACGCTGGCGGACCTTGGCTATACCCACGCGTATAACGTCCGGGGGAGTATGAATGCCTGGGTCGAGGCCGGGTATCCGGTCACTCGTTAATACACCTGCAAACAGTCCACTCAGGGTCGTCCGCTCTGATGACGGGGGCTGATGCCGATCACGGCCGGCAGGCCGACATGGCCCGTGGGTCCGGAGTTCACCAGCGTCATCCACTCGTGAGTTCCTGTCGTCTTCTGTACGGCTTGGCGAAGAGCGGGACTGATCATCAGGTCTGAAGAAGACCCTCCATCCATTGCCATCGCTTGACGAATGGTCGGGTACGCGTCACGCAGGCATTGCCCGATTGCATGAAGCGAGGTCATCTCTGTCGTCTTCATGATGAGAAAATGCCCGTTACGCAGTTCTCCAACAATGGTTTGTTGGGCGATTTTGCCTGTTTGATTCACACGTACCTTCCCCGCTCGGTCCAGAAGCATGAGCGACTGGGCCGCCTCCCCGTACGCCGGCTGCTGCTCATCGAACGAATCGATCGACAAGTCCAAGATGCCGGCTGTCGATGGACCACCCGCCGTCGGTTCCGCGACAAACAGTCCCATCCATGACGCATGGCGCTTGCCTCCCATCGGTTTGCCCTTTCCATACAAGAGTCCGAGATAAGAAAAGTTCTCCCGGAAGAGGCCGGCATTGAAGACCAAGTCATGACCGGTCCTTCTTTGCCACTCGAGAATATCAGGCGGTTCGGAGAGAGGTTCGTTTCGAAAATAGTGGACAGCGACTCGATAGCGAAGGGGATCGATCTCCGAAACCAGGAGCGGCGGCACGTCAGGGCATGACGTCGACGGATTCCAGACCCCGATGGCCAATCCTTCCGATGGGCGGTCCCATGTAATGGTCTGAGCCCAGGCCGGCGCCAGTGCGAAACCTGACAGACAGAGGACGATAATCAGCAGTGCGCAAACGCGGAGAGTGTCATCCAATGGTTTCATGCGCTTCAACGGAGTATAGGGATGGTCCGATTCAGCGTCAAACTCGGATGGCAGTTACCCAGAGCTGGAGGCTCGGTTGACAGTTGGTTGGGAGGCGTTGGTCGAAGGCGCATCAAGAATTTTTCTCACTGTGCGCGCCAAGAGTTCCGGCGTAAACGGCTTTTGCAGGAACCCGCTGGTGCCTTGCTCGTGACCGGCCAGGATGCCGACGTCGTCGGTAAAGCCTGACATGAAGAGCACGCGGAGATCCGGTTTCATGGTCATCAAGTGTTGGGCAAGTTCCCTTCCCCCCATCCCGGGCATCACCATATCGGTGAGCAGCAGATGCAGGTTTGCCAATTCCTGCGACGCCAGCAGGCAGGCTTCGATCCCGTGCTTGGCCTCGATGACCCGATAACCGAGCTTTCTCAGGCTATCACGCAGGAGAATGCGCACACTCGCGTCGTCTTCGACCAACAAGATAGTTTCTGTACCGCCGATGGGCTGTTCGCCCGCGCGCCGGGCGGACGCCGCCTGCGCATCCGCGGCGACTCTGGGGAAAAAAATGTCAAACTTGGTGCCATACCCTACCCGACTGTTGACATCGATGCCGCCACCGGATTGAGTTACGATCCCGAACACCGTGGAAAGACCAAGCCCGCTTCCCTTCCCTTCCTCCTTCGTTGTGAAGAAGGGTTCGAAGATATGGGCTTGAGTGTTCCGGTCCATGCCACTGCCGGTGTCTGTGACCGACAATTTGACGTAGTGGCCAGGCGGCAGAGGATCAACATGGTAGAGCGGACTTTTGGCTAACTCCGTCTGCGTCGTCTCAATGGTCAGTGTGCCGCCATGCGGCATCGCATCCCGTGCGTTCACGACGAGGTTCATGAGTACTTGTTCCAGTTGGGCTTGATCGGCCAGGACCTGACTGTTGGAAGGATCGAGCCTGATGACGAGACGAATATCGGCCCCGATCAAGCGTCGCAGCATCCCTTCGAGATTGGACACTACATTGTTGACACTGAGATGTTTGGGCTCTAGCGGCTGCTTGCGGCTGAAGGCCAGCAGTTGCCGGACGAGCATGGCAGCCTTCTCGCCTGCTTTCTGGGTTTCTTCGATCTTGCTGTGGAGAGGGTGCTCGCTTCCCAATTCGGTCGAGAGGACGTGGCTGTATCCCATGATCACCGTTAGGAGATTGTTGAAATCGTGTGCGATCCCTCCTGCGAGCCGTCCCACCGCCTCCATTTTTTGGGCTTGCCTGAACTGTTTTTCGCTTTGAACCAGCGCGTCTTCGGCTTTCTTCCGTTCCCGTCGCTCGTCGCGTTCACGAAGTGCGCGCAGCACGGAAGGAACGAGTCGTCCCAACCGCTGCTTCAGCACGTAGTCCGTGGCACCTTGATGCATGGCATCGATGGCTAATTCTTCACCGATGGTCGCTGAGACAAAGAGGAAAGGGATCTCCGGAGCCTTATCGCGGGCCAGCCCGAGGGCGGTCATCCCGTCAAAGCCCGGAATTGAGTAGTCGGCAAGGATGAGGTCATACCCGCCCACCCGCAATGCGTTCAGGAATGCCTCCCTTGTGTCCACACGCTGGGCGGTACAGACAACGCCCGCTTCGGACAGGGTGGCGGCAACGAGCTCGGCATCGACGGGATCGTCCTCGAGAAGCAGCAGACGGAGCGGGGTTTTCACAGGTCCTCTCGGGCAGGCTTCGCGAATGTTGTTAACGATAGTGGCGTTGTGTGCAGCGGGTCTAGCTCCCCTCGGGGGGTGGTTCGTTGATCACTCCCCAAAAGACGCCGAGCTCCTTGACGGCTGAAATAAATTGCTGGAACTCGACCGGTTTAACGACATAGGCGTTGGCGCCAAGCGCATAGCTTTGGGCGAGATCTCGTTCTTCACGTGACGATGTCAGCATGACGACCGGGATCGGCTTGAGATTCGCGTCATTCTTGATGGTCCTCAAGACTTCAATGCCGTCAACTTTTGGCATCTTGAGATCAAGAAACACCACGACGGGATTGCCCCATTGCCGGCTCTTAAAGGGTCCTCGACAGTACAGATAATCCAACACCTCTGCGCCGTCATGACAGACGACCACTTTGTCGGCAATGTGATGCTCCTCCATGGCGGCGAGCGCCAATTCGGCATCCCGAGGATTGTCTTCC
>DASTQY010000332.1:0-6182 GCA_035761525.1 Nitrospira sp.
CGGTCTGCCCGAGTATGACGCCGCAGTGCTCACGGCCTCCAAGGACATGGCGGACTATTTCGAGGCAGCCACCCAGCTGTTCAATCAGCCGAAGACGGTCAGCAACTGGGTCATGGGTGAATTGACGAGAGAGTTGAACAATAGCGGCACGACCGTCGCAGCCTCGCCGGTTTCTCCTCATCGTCTCGTCACGTTATTAGAGATGGTGGAGAAGGGGACGATTAGCTTAAAGGTCGCGCGTGACATTTTCCCTGAGCTCTATCGCAGCGAAAAATCGCCCGAGCAGATCGTGCAAGAGCAAGGTCTGACCCAGGTGTCCGATGAAGAGGCGCTTTCAACGATCATCGACGAGATGCTGCTGAACAATCCTGTCCAAGTAGCCCAATTCAAGGAAGGCAAGCAGCAAGTGCTGGGATATTTGGTCGGTCAGGCGATGAAAGCAAGCGGAGGGAAGGCCAACCCAAGCAAGGTCAATGAGTTATTGAAAAAGAAGTTGGGATGAAGGAGCGAGCCAGCAGGGGGAGAACGAGAGCATGAGCACGATCAGAGAGATCAAGGGCAGGCAGGTCATCGATTCGCGGGGCAATCCCACCGTTGAAGCGGAAGTGACACTGGAGAGCGGGGCGAAAGGCCGGGCGGCGGTGCCGTCTGGCGCATCAACGGGGGAAAAGGAAGCGATCGAGCTGCGCGACGGAGACAAAAAGCGCTGGATGGGCAAGGGCGTGTCGAAGGCGGTGGGGAACATCAGCAAGACCATCGCACCGGAATTGTTGGGAAGAGACGCCCTTGATCAGGTCGGAATCGACCAGGCGATGATCGAGTTGGACGGTACCAAGACGAAGGGAAAGCTCGGGGCCAATGCGATCCTGGGCGTCTCGCTGGCTGTGGCCAAGGCCGCTGCCATTGAAACCGGCCAGCCGTTGTATCGCTATCTCGGTGGAACCAATGCGCGGGTGCTTCCGGTTCCCCTCATGAATATTATCAACGGCGGAGCCCACGCCGACAATCGGCTGGATCTTCAAGAGTTCATGATCGTGCCGATCGGAGCAAGTCATTTCAGCGAGGCGGTTCGGATGTCGACCGAAGTGTTTCATTCTTTGAAGGCCTTATTGAAAAAGAAAGGCCTCAGTACCGCCGTCGGCGATGAAGGCGGGTTTGCGCCGGACCTTCAATCCAATGAGGAAGCCCTCACGTTGATCATGGAAGCGATCGAGGAAGCGGGCTATCAACCGGGCCAGGATATGGCGCTGGCGTTGGACTGCGCAGCCAGCGAGCTGTATGACAAGAATCGCTATGTGCTGGAGGCGGAGAAAACACGGGAGCGCTCGTCGGAAGAGATGATTGCCTATTATGGCAAGTTGCTGGATCGTTATCCGATCCTCTCGATCGAAGACGGCTTGAGCGAGGTCGACTGGAAGGGATGGAGACTGCTCACCGAGAAACTGGGTGAAAGGGTCCAACTCGTTGGCGACGATATCTTTGTGACCAACGTCGAGATTTTCGCCAAAGGCATCGATGAAGGCATCGGTAATTCGATCCTGATCAAGTTGAATCAGATCGGCACATTGACCGAAACGTTGGAGGCGATCGAACTGGCCAAGCGGTCGGGCTATACGGCGATTATTTCGCATCGATCAGGAGAGACCGAGGATACCACGATTGCAGATGTTGCGGTAGCGACGAACAGCGGTTTAATCAAGACAGGCTCTCTGTCCCGCACTGATCGGGTGGCAAAATACAACCAACTCCTTCGAATCGAGGAAGAATTGGGCGCCGCAGCCGTCTATCGTGGACGTGAGGCGATGCCGGGTCGCGGCCGATAGGCACGTATGATCGTCAAGCGCAATCGCGGACGAGAGTGGTTGGATTGGCAACGGCGGATGGTGACGGGCGCCCATTATGTCGCCGCCGGCATGTGCCTGCTGTTACTCCTCGCCTTGTGCTTTGGTGAGATGGGTCTGCCGCGATTTTTTTCCATGCGCGACCATGCTCAAGAGCTGGAACGGGACATCCAGGACCTTCAGAGGACGACGAAAATGTTGCGCGGAGACATCGAGCGCTTAGAACGTGATCCCGCACGGATAGAACAGTTGGCCCGGGAACGGCTGGGGTATGTTCGCAAAGGCGAGACCGTGTATCAACTCGTTCCGGAAGACGGACAGGAGCGATCGCGGCCATGAAATTCGGTACCGTGGCCATCATCGGGCGATCTAATGTGGGCAAGTCCACCTTGCTAAATCGCTTGCTGAACGAGAAGATTGCCATAGTCTCAGAGAAGCCGCAGACGACGAGAACCAGGATTCTCGGTGTCGTGCATGCACCGGGAGCGCAGATAGCCCTGTTAGATACGCCCGGGCTTCATAAGCCGCAGCATCTCTTGAATCGGCGTATGGTCCGCACGGCCGTGGAGACACTCGAGGAAGCCGATGTCTTATTTGTCATCATGGATGCGACGAGTTTGCCCGGACCGGGTGATCTGCTGGTGCTGGATCATGTGAGGGGCGCAGTGAACAAGCGAGGGCGCCCGGTCCTCCTCGTGCTCAATAAGATCGACCTCGTGAACAAGATCAAGCTGCTCCCCGTGATCGAGAGCTACGCGAGATTGTTCGCTTGGACGGAAGTCGTACCTGTGTCGGCTCAAACGGGCGATAATGTCGAACGGTTGCTGGCCGTCGCGGTTTCACAACTTCCCGAAGGAGAAGCGGCCTACGATGACGACACCGTCACCGACCAAACGATGCGGACCTTGGCTGCCGAAATGATCCGGGAAAAATTATTGCGGCAAACTCATGAAGAGATACCCTATTCGCTGGCCGTAGAGATCGACGAGTTCATCGAAGAAGGCAAACTCGCACGCATTACCGCTTCAGTGCTGGTTGAACGAGAGTCGCATAAAGCCATCGTGATCGGGAAGCATGGCGAACGCCTGAAAACGGTTGGCACGGAAGCGCGGCTCGATATGGAGCGGGTGTTCGGCATGAAGGTCTTTTTGCAGCTGTGGGTCAAGGTGCGGGAAGCGTGGCGTGAAGACGAGCACGCGCTCATCGAACTGGGCTATTAACAGGATGCTGAAAAAGCCGCCTTTTTCACCCGCCCGCTCCCCGGCGCGCCGAGACGCCCCCTTCGCCAAGCTTGTGCTCGCGTCGCTTCACCCTGTATGGCCTGTCGAGCATAGATTGGCAACCTAAAGGCGAAACATGCAGCCAACAGAAAAAGTTCCAGACGTGCGTCCGATCGAACCGAAACCCCGTGTCGGGGACAAAGACGTTCTGCGCAATGCACCGAAGGAGCAGGCCGATCGCGGGCACAATAAGTCGGATATCGTGTTGTTGTCCGTCCAACGCCTGCTACGACGAGGCGCCATCACGAATCTGGCGAAGATGTTGGGCCGGATGCATCCGGCCGACGTCGCAAAGATCATCGTTCACCTATCCTCTCCAAAAGAGAAGCGTGAAGTCTTCGAGCTAGTCCGCGGCGACTCGAAGCGTGGCCAGGTGTTGTCCGAACTCGATACCGACAGCATCACGCAGGTGTTATCCGATTTGCTTCAATCAGACATTGCCTGGCTGATCAAGGATCTCGCTCCCGACGACGTCGCCTACATTCTGGGTGTCTTGCCTGAAGAACGCGCCAAGGAAATCCTCTCCTTAATGCGTACCGAGGATTCGACCGAAGTTGCCGATATCCTGAAGTATCCCAAGGACACGGCCGGCGGCATTATGACCACCGAGTTCTTCGCCTTGTCCGAGGATGCGACGGCGCAGGATGCGATTCGGCGCCTTCAGCAGGCGACAGACGCCGAGATGGTCTTTTACATTTATGTCACCGACAAGAACGACCATCTGGTCGGGGTCTTGTCTCTCAGACAGCTGTTGACGGTGCCCCCGGCGACGCCGCTCAAGAACATTGCTACTCGCGAAGTCATTAGTGTCTCGGTCGACATGGACCAGGAGGAAGTCGCCCGCCAGGTTGCGAGTTATAACTTATTAGCCATCCCCGTCGTCGATAAGGAGGGGGTTCTGGTCGGCATCATTACCGTTGACGACGTGGTGGACGTCATCCGCGAGGAGGCGACGGAGGACATGTTGAAAATGGCCGGTGCCGTGGAAGAAGACGCGGTATCCAAGTCCTCGAGCGTCGCTGCGGCAAAAGTCAGGCTGCCCTGGTTGTTTACCAATCTGGTCGGAAGCTTACTGTCCGGCGCGATCCTTTGGGAATTCCGCTATACGATTCAGGAGGTGGTGGCCATTGTGAGCTTCATCCCTGTGATCGCCGCAATGGGAGGGAACGTCGGGTTACAATCGTCCACGTTGATCATCCGCGGGTTGGCGACAGGGCTGGTGGAGGTGACGGATGTCTGGAATGTGTTTTTCCGCGAGGTCAAGATCGGTCTCTTGATGGGTGTAGCCTGCGGCGTCATCCTCTCGTTAGTTGGATGGATTTGGCATCAGGGCTTTCTCGGGGTCGTGGTCGGAGTGTCGCTGATCACCGCCTTCCTCGTCTCCACCAGCATGGCTACATTTATGCCGATTGTACTCAAACGGATGGGCGTTGATCCTGCCGTTGCGGCCGGACCGTTCGTTACGACGGCGAACGATATCACAGGCATCACAATCTATCTCACGCTGGCCACCATATTCATGGAATATCTCCGATAGCGGTCTCATCGCCTTCTGACACATTCGCACAGGGACATGGCATGCCGCTCGTAAAGACTCCGGCAATCACCTTGAAAAGCCGCAAGTGGGGGGAGGCCGACCGCATCGTGACCTTCTATGCGAAGCATCTGGGGAAGATTCGTGCAGTGGCACGCGGTGCGCGGCGACTCAAAAGCCGGATGGGAGCTGCCCTTGAACCGTTGACGCTATGCGAATTGAATCTGTTCGAGAAGTCAGGCGATTCGTTGTATCGGGTGTCGCAGGTGGATTTGGTCGAACCGTTCGTGAGGTTCCGCGAGAATTTGACGCTGATGGCGGCGGCCGCTCGGATGACGAATGTAGTGGCAGCCGTCACGCCGGACGGCGATCCGGACCCGCATCTGTTCGAGACATTGGAGCAGGGACTTCGCACATTGGTCACCAGTGAGGACCCAGCGCTCACCGCGCTGCTGTTCCAGATTCGACTGCTCGGTTTGACCGGCTTCCGTCCGCAGACCGATCACTGTGCTGCTTGTGGAAAGACGAGCGTGATTGACGAGCCGCAGTTTTCTCCTGTATCCGGGGGGCTGGTGTGTGCGGCCTGTGCCGCCCGGCAGCGGGTTCCCTGTCTGCCCTTATCCCGAGGGAGTTTGGCGTTTCTCCACCAGGCGTTGCAGTTGGCGCCTATCATGCTCACCCGCCTCAAGGCAGCCGGCCAGGTCCGTGGTGAAGTCGAGGATGCCATCGAGGGGTACGTGACAGTGGTCGCAGGAAGACGGATTCCTCCTGTCGATTTTCTTGTGCAACCGCTGTGAGATGTCGGGCTTTCGAGGATACCAGTGAACATGGCAGACACCCAGCTTGAACCGCGAGACTTGTCCTGGCTCGAGAAAGGAGTATTGGGAATCGCTTGGAGCGATGGACACAACGGCGTGTATCCAGTGCGCCATCTGCGCTTGCATTGCCCCTGTGCGGCTTGTGTCGATGAATGGACAGGAGTGCGGAGGCTCAAAGCCGACGATGTGCCGCTGCTCATCATGTTGCAGGATATCGAATCGGTCGGCCGGTACGCATTGCAGTTCAAATGGAGCGACGGACACGATACCGGTATTTACTCCTATAAGCTGCTGCGCGAACTCTGCCAGTGCGACGTGTGCCAGCCGGTGAAGCCGAATGAACCAAAAAGCCGGAGACTCCTATGACGCTCCGACGCCGTGTTCTCGGCGTGGGATTGATCGCCGTCTATGGCTTGCTAGTGATGTCAGGATGTACCGGCCTGTCGCTGGCAGAACAAGAACAAAAGATTCGGAACAATGATCTCATCCTGAGAAAATTGGAGCCGCGGGCGTTTGTTCGTGCCTGGGGAATGCCAACCTATCAGCGAATGGAGTTCATGCCATTTTTTGGTATGAAGGACGGGTCGCTCGTCCCTCGCTCGAGATTGCCGGTTGGGGCGTCACCGCCCGGATGGGAAGCGGGGGTTGACGCCGGGGAGGCCTTATTTTTGGCCTATCCTGACCGAGGCTGGCTGATCGTCTTCCTGGA
>DASTQY010000333.1:0-4095 GCA_035761525.1 Nitrospira sp.
GGGATCAATAATGACAACGGGGCAGAGGGTCGTCCCGGCCGTTGCGGAACGTCACGGGTACAGATTCCGCTTTCGGGAAGTTCAGCGAGCGCTACAGACCATCTTTCCCGCAGGGGCATAACCATGAAAAAAAGATCCCCTATCTCGACGGTCTGGCAGCCGGTATTCTAAAAGAGGAAAAACATTTGAATCGTAAGGAGGGAGCCATGCAATCCACCACACTATCATTGATTCTGGGCGTGCTGTCAGGACTGTTGTTCTGGGGAGGATCCGCGATCGCCGAGCCGTCTGCGGAGCCCTCTTTGAAGCAAAGCGAAGGCATGCAGCTTTCCAAAGGAGTGATCGGCGTGTCGCTCGATGTCAGCGCTGAACGCATCGGTGATCCGGCCATCCTATATGTGGCTATGGTGAATCCGGAAGGACCGGCTCACCGGGCAGGCCTGGCGCACGGCGATGAGATCCAAGCGGTTGATGAGACGCCGGTCGCGGGCAAGACTTACGAGCAGGTCGTCAAAATGATTCGTGGAGAGCCGGGCACGACGGTCAAGCTCACAGTCAAAGGTGAGAGGGGTGCTCGCGAAGTGTCGGTCACGCGGGTCGCTGCAGACCGTCTTCCAGTGGGACCGAAGGGCTCGCACGGCAGCCAGGCCCGGTAGGAATCATGCGACTCACGGCGATCATCCTGTCCCTCTGCGTGGCGATAAATCTTGTGCCGGCTGTCCCGTTGTCGGCAGAACCGGCGCGACCGTCATGCGGCGCGGTCGCCTTGATGACGAAGCTCGATCGCTATCTGGCGGCGGGCGATTACCGTCGCGCACTCGAACTCGCTCAGCGCGAAATCGACGACGCTCCTTCGGCGGCCAGTTATATCTATCTGACCTACGTGTATCACGCGATCGACGCGTATCTGGCGTACCTCTCGCAAGAAGAGAGCTGGACCGCCGTTGAACACCTGTACTTGAACCTGGCGTACCGCGACACCGAGGATCTGGTGGACCCACCGGGCGGCCTGGCACGGATGGCAAAGGAGATGATCCAGACCAGTGTGCGTCAACAGTCGGACGTCAGCGCCGCGATGGCGGCACGCCTCGACAAAACGGAATCCGACCGCTTGTGGCTGGAGCAGGCAGGATGGCGGAGGACGAACGAGAAGACCTGGTGGCAGGGCGTGCCGAGTTCCTGGCGAGGGTAGGAGGTCACCATGAAGATCCTCTCCAAAGGCGCCGACATCAAGTTGCTGGGGGGACTGTTCATCATCGTAGGGATGGTGGATGCGATCATCATTGCTCTGTTTCCGGATTATGCGCTGAAGCTGTTTGGCACAGCAGTAACCGGTCCCGTGTCTCTGCTGACCAAGCTGCATTCTCCCCTGGTGCATCTGCTGATCGGATACGGCTTTGTTTTTCTGAGGCCCTGGGGATGGGGTCTGGCCGTGGCCTACTCCGCCTTCGGACTGGTGAGCGAGACCATGAACCAGTGGTCCTTCGGGGTGACTCTCATACGGAGCGGATCCATGGTAGCGATCGCCTTGTTTGCCAGCTATCTGATCTGGCGACGCCACCGGTTTGTCGACGAGCAGCCAGGCGAGATGAGCACAACGTCTGTGTCGCAGGGGTCACACTGATGCGAGGCATCGTTTGGTTCAGACGAGACCTCCGCCTCGCCGATCAAGCAGCACTGAGAGAAGCCTGCAAAGACTGTCGCGAAGTCATTCCGCTATTCATCTTCGACGAACCGCTGCTGCGCTCACGTGAATTCGGCTCAGCTTGCGTCAATTTTATGCTGGGGTGCCTCAAAGAACTGGCTTCCTCGCTAGCCGCCAGCGGCATGGCGCTGCAGTGGCGCCGAGGCGATCCGGTCGAAGAAATGGTTCGTGCCGCACGTGAGTGGAGCGCCGATGTGGTCTATTGGAACCGCGACTACGAGCCTGATGCCATCGCGCGTGACCGAAACGTCTCGCATCGACTCGGCCAGGCGGGAATTGCGGTACGCACGTTCAAGGACCACGTCGTGTTCGAGACCGAGGAAGTGCGCGGCGTGACTGGTGAACCCTTGCAAAGGTACAGTGCCTACCGGGCCCATTGGTGGACCAGATGGCATGCCACTAAGCCGGCTTTACAGGGTCTCCCTGCCGTACTGTCACGAAAGTCAGGTGTACCGGTCCCCGCCTTCAGTCCGATTCCCGAGGCCGAAGAACTGGGTTATGAGACAGTCTGGCCATGGATTGAACCGGGAGAGCGTGCCGCGCAGGCGCGATTGCGCTGGTTTCTCGAGGGGCCGATACACCGGTACGTGGACGGCCGCAACCAACCGGCGATGGACGGAAGCTCTAAGCTGTCCCCCCATTTCCGGTTTGGCACACTGTCGCCTCTCGCGGCGGTACATGCGGCCTTAAGGGTCCTGGCCGGAGGTGGCCACGTCTCACGCCCCGATGTGCTGACCTGGGTCGACGAACTGATTTGGCGGGAGTTCTTTCAGCAGGTCTTGGCGTCGTTTCCGCGCGTCGTAGATGGTCCGTTCCGACAGGCGTCTGTGCCTGCCTCTCGCCTGCCAGGGTTGGAACGTGACGGATTGTTCCAACGCTGGAGCGAAGGCAGAACCGGGTATCCGATCGTGGATGCAGGAATGCGGCAACTGAATCAGACAGGCTGGATGCACAACCGGGTGCGCATGATCACGGCCTCTTTTCTAGTTAAAGATCTTCGGATTGACTGGCGGAGCGGTGAGCGGTACTTCATGAACCATCTGCTGGATGCCGATGTGGCGGCCAACAACGGAAACTGGCAGTGGTGTGCCTCCACCGGAACGGATGCGATGAGAGGATACCGCATATTCAATCCGGCTCTTCAGAGCAAGAAATTCGACCCGGAAGGCCGATATATCCGAGAGTATGTTCCAGAATTGGCGAATGTCATGAACCGGTATATTCACGAGCCACATCTGATGTCCGACGAGGAACAGGCACGTGTCGACTGCCGAATCGGCGTCGACTATCCCGAGCGGATCGTGGATCACCGGCAGGCCCGTGAAGACTATCTCGCGCGAGGAAAAGCTGAGGCCATGAAATGACCGGCCAAATGCTCCGCCTGGGAATCAGCCGATGTTTGTTGGGAGATGAAGTCCGCTTTGACGGAGGTCACAAGCACGACCATTTCCTCACCGACGTGCTCGGCCGTTACGTCGAATGGGTGCCAGTCTGTCCTGAAGTAGAAGCTGGCCTGGGAACTCCCAGGGAGGCCATGCGGCTGGTCGGCGATCCGGCTCGTCCGCAATTGATCACGGTCAAGAGCGGGATTGATCATACCGAAGCGTTAGAGCGAATGTCGGCGAACCGTCTCCAGAATCTGAAGAGGTTGAGTCTTTCCGGCTATATCTTCAAGAAAGATTCACCGAGCTGCGGCATCGAACGGGTGCGGCTGTACAACCGATCTGGCATGCCGAGCCGGCAGGGCGTCGGGATCTTCGCGCGCGCCTTTATGAATCAGTTCCCCTTGATCCCCGTTGAGGAAGAAGGACGACTGTGCGATCCAGACTTGCGTGAAAATTTTATCGAGCGGGTGTTCTCCTACCGACGGTATCAGGACCTTCTAGTGAAGAGCGCCTCCAGGCAGAGTGTCGTGCAGTTTCACACGATGCATAAATATTTGCTCCTATCCCATAGCCAGCCTCATTATGAGGCACTGGGCCGGCTCGTCGGTCAAGCGCACCGCTATCGTCCGAAAGAGTTAGCCGTGAAATATGGCGAGCTCTTCATGAAGGCGCTGGCTGTGAAGGCCACGGTGCGGAAACACGTGAATGTGCTTCAACACATCGTTGGATTCTTTAAGACTCGGCTGACGACCCAAGAAAAACGCGAGTTGCTCGGCGTCATCGACGACTACCACCGAGGGCTCACACCGCTCATTGCGCCGCTGACACTTATCAGGCATTACGTGACGATCTTCGATGTGAGCTACATTCACGCGCAGGTCTACCTCAACCCGCATCCGAAGGAATTGATGTTACGCAACCAGGTCTAGGGGGACCCAATGGTGACAGGTAAGAAAGGCCTTGTGCTCGTCGGTCACGGGGGAATCCCTAAGGACTGTCCGCAGG
>DASTQY010000334.1:0-7268 GCA_035761525.1 Nitrospira sp.
ACCAGAGCAGACCTCGTGTTCACTCTCTCATCTGATACGACCAACTCCGCATGGGAAACCGACGATCCGTTGCATGCGTTCGGAAAGAAAGAGGCTCCCTTCCGAGCGGCAGCCAGCCAATATCAGATTCTTCTCGCGCGATATGAGCGCTGGCTCGGCATGCCGTTCGATGATTGGGGTTTCGGACGCAAGGTCGTTCCACTCGGCAAGCACATTCTGGCCGTTCACCGGCTGTATGTGGCCGACGGGTTTTCCGTCGGAACGATGCAGGGTCTCGAGCGGCTGGAAAAAGAACTGCAGTCATGGCGCACGGTCCTTCGTGAGGCAAAAACCATCGATACGAAGGTGTTGGCGCAGATTCTCATCACCGACGATTTGCAATTGCTGTCGCGAATGTTATCGAAACCGGTTGTCGACAAGGCCATCCTTGCCATGGGCTTGCAACTCACGCTTCCGCTATCCGCCGCCGAGTATTCGCTCCGCTGGCCCGTCAGACACCAAGTGGCCCTGGCCGTGAAGGATGGTTCTCCGGGAAGCAGGAGCGATCTCCAGCAGACACAGCGAAGGTCAGACCATGATTGGCTCACAGAGGCGGCGCATCTTCCGGTAGATGCATTCAAGAGCATCGAACACCCACCGGCGCGTTCCACAATGGGCGTCTTTCAATTTGGACAGGCCTCAAATGTGTATGCCGCCTATTACGAAACCATCATCATGGCTTCCGAGAGCCACTCACAATATTTGCCACGGATGCAGGAAGTGGTCGGGACGCTGGATCGCGGACGAATTGAGAGCATGCTCGCTCCACGTCTGATTGAACCGAACTGGGAGACCTTTCATGGTGAACTGATCGAAACCGATACGCGCCTCCGCCTGGCTTCTCTGCAGATCCAACTTCGGCGACCGAGCTCGCAAACGGCGGTCCCCACGCGGTTGGCGGAAGTCGGTTCACACTATTTCGATCCGTTTACAGGATTGCCAATGCTATGGAGTCCGACTCAGCAGAAACTGTATAGCGTAGGGAAAGACCGCCTCGATGACGGTGGCGATCCGACGTTCGACATCAGCGTTCCCGCCGCCGTAGCACCAACGATCGTGAAAGCCACTGTGAAGCCGGCGACCACACACTCCACACGTCGATAAGTGTCCATTCCCGACTGCCGAACGCGAGATTCTAAAGGCTTTGAGGGAGCAGTCAGACTTGTCAATGCTCGCTACCGTATGCTACAGTCACGCGCAATCACACTTATGTGAAGGAGTCTCCCGTGGCATTCGTATGCGATATCTGCTCAAAAAAGCATCAGTCGGGGCACAACGTCAGTCACGCCAATAATAAGACAAAACGGACGTTCAACCCTAATCTGCAGCGTGTCCGCGCTCTGATTGACGGATCAGCCAGGCGTATCCGTGTTTGCACCCGCTGCCTCCGAAGCGGAAAAGTCAAAAAAGCTCTCTAGCAGACTCCCACACATCTCCGTTAGCAGGAACCCTGCGCTACGCAGGCGACCTACTTGTCTGTCACAACGCTGCCGTCTTTACGGCGCCGACCACAAGATACGTCCCGACCGGTCAGTGAGCTTGACGGCAACCGGCCCATCGGGGGACAAGGCCAACGTTCTGTTGCCGTCCCGGCTGCTCAAGACGAGTCCGACCTCCCCGTTCGGGTCCAAACCCAAGCCTGCCCGCGCTCGTCCGTTTTGATCGATGAGCAGGAACTCTTCGGCGTTCACGCTGTTCGTTTTCTGGGCGTGCACCTCTCCAGACAGATAGAGCCACTCACCCAGCATCCCGCCAACGAGGCTGCCAATGAATGTAGTGATCAGCAGCAGAATCAGCGGCTGTCTCGCCATGATAATTCCTTTCTTGCACCCTTCGAACGCATGGTAGTGCACTTCAATTTGGGAACGCCTCTATTGGGGAAACGTGTTCCTTGACTTGCCGCTGGAGCCATCGTAGGATTCTTTCCTCAATTCCCGAGCGGGCGTAGCTCAGTGGTAGAGTCCTAGCTTCCCAAGCTAGTTGTCGTGGGTTCAAATCCCATCGCCCGCTCCAACCAAGCTTCCTCGTGCCGGCGCCTCATCGAGTTAGCCCTCTGCTTTGGGACACCGGTAGAACCGTGCAGTGTGCGTCTTGTTCCTCTATGCGAACCGGCGGCTCCTCAGGCGAGGCCTCTCTTCATGGTCGCCGCCGGAATAACACCACCTGTGTCTATCCTCTCGAAGCGGCGCCTTGCTCCTCTACATAGAAATCAACTTTACATTCTCCTGATCTGCACGGCAGTCAAACGGATCGCGTCGAAGATACCATCTCTCACGGATTTATTTCAGCATCTGTATGAGACCCTCGTCGGGGAGCATGGTCCATCAGGGCGTTGGAACCGACTGTCCCTAAGGTTGAATGACCCCGTTAATGGTGACCGTGCCGGCTGTGCCGAGCGTGGAGGAAGCGTCTATCACGCTGCTGGCATTCCGACGGAGGATAGGGGTCGTGATGTCAATGGTGCCGCCCGACCCACCATACGCCCTGCTAAGAATCTGACCGTTCGTCAGCGTAATGTTCTTCGTCGCACCCAGGGCAATCTTGCCTGCTGTTGTAAATGGGTTGGCGCCACCGGTAGAGGTGATCAACTGGCTGTCAGTGAGGGCGATATTGCAGGCCTGCACCAGGATGCTGCCGCCGAGTGTCGCTTCTGCTGATATGACGCTCTGTTGAGCGGTAAACAGCTCTCCGCCATTGATGAGAATGGCACCAGCTGGAACGAGGCGGCTCTCGTTTCCACTGCCTGCGTCGAGTCTGGCATTGATGAGATTCACGGTCTGTGTTGCCACCAGGTTGATCGTGCCACCAGGACCACCGTCCAATCCGCCTCCCGACACGTTGACCGCACTACCATTCATCGAGATAAGGGGCGATGCCATGGTAATCGTTCCACCTTGAGCTGTGAGAGTGCCCGCATTCACTTCCGTAGCCACGAGGTCTATTCTGGTCCCTGCTTGTATCTCAACCGTTCCGCCTGGTCCGTCCCCTCTGGAAACTCCATTCGCTAAGATGAAGGAATTGGTGGCAGACAAGGTATCGACATTGAACATGATGTTTCCGCCATGATGCTCGGTCCCTGCGGAAGCCCTGATGACGCTATGCTCCAATAACGCGTGATCGACCGTTACTTCTATGGTACCGGGTGGAGGGCCAAAGGCATCACTGTATGCGTTGGCCCGAATAGAGGAAGCATCCATAACGAATTGTCCTCCACGAATCACCACCTTGCCGGGCGCTTGCTCACTACCGCTTCCCAACAATCCCGTCACGTCAATGGTGCTGCCTTGAGAGAGGCTGATGAGGCCTGAAGTGGCGAATCCAATCGGAGTGAATGTCGCCCCCTGTCCCGATCCATTTACGAGGACTTCTCCTGGGACGTTCGAGTTCGATAACTGTTTGACTCCGACCAGGTTGATCTGCCCACTCGGAGCCGTCAGTGTGACACCTTGGGCTGTGATATCGCCCGCCACCAGCGAGATCCCTGTTCCTTCTGCGACGGCTAACTGACTGCCCTGAAGTGAAATGGCAGCTGGATTTGAGCCTAGAAAGCCGAATGCCGCTACGGGCGCGGCGGTGAGAATATCGGCCGAGCCAGTGTTCGCATTCGCATTGAAGCGTCCTCCGTCTGCAAGCCGTAAGTAGTCGGCGCTGGTGAAGGCCACCATCCCACCAACATTCAGGGTTGCATTGGGACCAAACAGAAATCCAGCAGGATTCATCAGGAAGAGGTTCGCATTCCCGAATCCCGTGGTTTGGATGGTGCCCAGAATGTTGGAGACATTGCCTCCCGTCACTCGCGCGAGGATGTTAGATGTGGGAATACCGGAGTTATTCAGAAAGTTTGCGGTTGTATTGCTGGGTACACTGAAGTGACCGAAACTGTGAAATAAATTCCCGCCGCCACCGGGTCGCGTCCCGCCTGTGATGTCGACCTGGTTTTGGCCGTTAGGGAGAGAAATCGGGCCGGACACTGCGGTATTCAGTCCAGAAGATGTAATCGTTTGCGCCAGGGAAACCGGGTCAGGGAATAGAAAAAGGAGACAGACACCGAATGCGAGACGCTGAACCAACCTGGCAGTTTCACGATGGGGTACGTTGCGGCGCATGTTTGACCTCCCCGACGCTGTTGGGCACCCTGCTGGCGTGATGCCAGCATTCATCATGAGGATGCCGGTTGGACCGACTGTGTAGCTTCGTGCTTTGGTACTGACGAAACACGATCGAAACGGCGGTATTGGCAGGATATGGAATGGGTTTTGTGTAAACGAAAGATCTGCCAGAGGCGTCGCCTATAGGCGACGTGCGTTGACTCGCCGCCCCTTCTTCGTAGTGCAATCGCACTCAGAGTCGTGCCTCATTTGAGACACGAGAGGGTTTCTGGCCGGTGGCACGTCCGTGCGAGCCGAGTGAAGGCCAGAACATGCGGTCGCTTGGTGGAAAATCCATACTGTTACCTGCCCCTGGATCCCTCTAGGCCAAAGTGACTCTATTCGCCCACCTCCCAAGGCAAGGCTTATGCCCTTTCTTGCTTCTTGAATACCGCGAAGAAGCAAGTATTTATCCTAGACGAGGTTGGTTAGTGGGATACCTTGTCCGCAAATGAGGGAAGAACTGTCTCTCCCGACAGTGATTCGTCAGAATTTCTCGTAATTGGATTCGCTGTGTCAGGACAAGTCGTCCGACTCGCTGAAGCCGAAGCTCGCTTAGGGCACTCGGAGCATAGATAGGTTGAAAGAGGGGAAGGAATTACAAGAGGAGTAGAGGAGATCCTAGACTTCGGGCTTCACGTTTGAGGCATCACCTCATGAAACACCTTGAGTCCCAGCATTCAGGAATTATCCGAGCGACGGAAGCATACCTCGAGCAGCGAGAAACCTTTCCGATCGGACCATATGAGATTCAGCGGCGTAATCGCGAGTTCACGCTGCGGCCTGTTGGATCGCACCGTACAAGTCGTACAAGGCGGCGTTCTCCTTGCTGAGGACCACTGAGGCTCCGGCATTCTTCAGCGCGTGAAACTGGTAGTCTTTCAAATCGACGGAGAGTCCAATCACTGCAATCTCTTGATGCTGGGCCTTGATTAAACGAGTCGCCGTAATACCATCCATCTTGGCCATGTTGATATCCATCACAACAACCTTCGGCTGAAGCTTTGCCGTAGCGACAACCGCTTCGTCCCCGTCACCTGCTTCTCCAACCACTTCGATATTGGGAAATGCTTGCAACGCATTGCGTAACGCTTGGCGAACCATGGTGTGATCATCAGCTATGAGCACTCGAATTTGACTGGCATTAGCCATAAAGTCCCCTATAAGAATGAAAATAATATGGATAAAGAGTTTAGAAGACGCTTATCCGTGGGTTTCGCCAACTAGGACCTTCCCCAGTCTTGATCTGCGCCGTGGGCATACGCGTCGTTATTCATCATAAAGGAGCTGAGCCATTTTACTGAACGCGCTGGCAGGTTGCTCTTTATTCCTGCAATTGGATTAGAGCAAATTTTCTTCGGCCGATCTTCACCTGGTAGGCGCGTCCGGCGATCGGTCTCAACACGGTGTTCGCATCGGTCTGCTTCTCTCCGTCCACTTCCAATCCTCCCTGTATGACCAGCCGCCGTGCCTCGCTCTTGCTAGGCACAAGCCCCGTCTTGGCAATGAGATCGGTAAGGGCGATGGCGCCGTCGGTGTTGAGATCGGCCTTGGTCAGTGTGAGTCGCATATCCGGTTCGCTCGGGAAGCCTCTATCCTGGAACCTCTGTTGGAAGCCCTCGCCCGCCTGACGTGCCGCCTGCTCGCCGTGATAGCGCTCAACGACGAGGCTGGCCAATCGCTGCTTGGCTTCCATGGGATGCGTCCGTTTAATGTCGGACAGATTTTCAGTGGTCAGCAATTCGTAGTACCTGATCATGAGATCGTCGCTGATGGACATGATTTTGCCGAACATGTCACTTGGAACATCCTCGAGCGCCACGTAATTCCCGAGGCTCTTGCTCATTTTCTTGACGCCATCGGTCCCCTCAAGCAAAGGCATGGTGATGACGACTTGGGGTTCCTGTCCATAATCTCTCTGCAGGTCACGTCCCACCAACAGGTTGAACTTTTGATCGGTTCCGCCCAATTCCACGTCGGCCTTTAGTGCGACGGAGTCATAGCCCTGTACCAGCGGATAGAGGAACTCATGGACACTGATTGGCTTCTGCTCCTGGTATCGCTTCTGAAAATCATCGCGCTCCATCATCCGCGCGACGCGATAATGGGCGGCAAGTTCGATGAGGCCGTCCGCCTTCATTGGTCCCATCCATCGGCTGTTGAATTCAATGGTGGTCTTCTGTGGGTCCAAAATCTTGAAAATTTGCCGTTGGTAGGTCTTGGCGTTGTCCTCCACTTGTGCCTTGGTAAGGACCTTCCGCGTTTCGGAGACCCCTGTCGGATCGCCGATCGTGCCCGTAAAGTCGCCGATCAAGAAAATGACTTCATGGCCAAGATCCTGGAAATGTTTGAGTTTGTGGATAAGAACGGTATGGCCGAGGTGTAAGTCGGGAGCCGTCGGATCAAACCCGGCTTTCACCCGCAACGGTCGGTGCTCCTTGATCGAGCGCGTCACCTTGGATTCCAGCTCGGATTGCTGAATCACCTCGACCACTCCGCGGAGGATCAGATCCAGTTGATGGGACAGCTCGTTCATGCCGCCTTCCTATTGGGTTGCATGGTCAGTGACGAGGTCACACCAACCAAGGCACGGATGCGGTCGAATGTCTTCTTCCCGATTCCCTTTACACGACGCAGTTGTTCTACATCTTGGAAGGCACCTCGTGCTTCCCGATACTCGACAATTCGCAGCGCCAGAATCGGCCCGATGCCTGGCAGCCCTTCAAGCTCGCGCTTAGACGCTAGATTCAAATCGACGGTTCGGGACACTGATGGGCGTGACGATCGGGTTTGCGGCCCTTTACTGACTGCCTCAAATCCTGTTTGGGATGGCGGCAGGGGATCTGTGGAACCATGCACGTTCGTATCGAGCCTGTCTGATAGCGAGATCTCGTCCGAATTGAGAAACCGCGATGAGGGAAGCGTCCATCCGATCCAGAAGACGACGCCGGCGGTTGCGGCAACCATAGCCAGCCTGATGACCATTGAGAACAGCATCTACAATCCTTCTTTGCAACTAACCGGTTCCGGTTCCGTTCCCGTCCTCTGCTGCCTCCATTAAGCCTTCGGTGGACGCATGGA
>DASTQY010000335.1:0-4873 GCA_035761525.1 Nitrospira sp.
TGGGCATGGACTTCGACACCGATCACGACTTCGTAGACGGCTTGACTATGACTCTGCTGCAGAATCATCGCAGCTCCATTCGTATAGACGGGCGTGTGGCACAATATCTCTCACGAAGTCCGGCGAGTAAAGGAGAGAAGAAGGAGCTATCCTGCTTGCCGTGATCCCTGCAAGCAGGTACGTGTCTCCAGAGACTTGAGGGCGCCCTTAGCTTTCGCCCCGCGTCTGCTCTCGCTTCATCGCCTCCCGACCGGCTTCAAACGCCTCACGCAACACCGACTTCCTCGCATCCACGTACTCTTTGCCTTCATTGACCGCTTCTTCAAGCCGTTGCCCGGCCTCGTTGGCGGCTTCGCGCAAGGCGTCTTCCGCTTTGCGCGCATAGCCGCGCAGCTGCTCCCGTGTGGTGCGTCCCGATTGTGGCGCCAACAGCAATGCGGCAACCGCTCCCACTGCCGCGCCCCCCAGAAACGCCAAAACTGTCGCTGCTCCCGATTCCCGTTCATGCCCCATTGTGTGGTTCTCCTTCCTGACGATAACGATTACGCATCACCCGGGTCGCAGCCTTGACGCCTGCGACAAGACTCGCAACATTCGTCAACAGCGTGCCGCTCGAACCTCGCACGACATTGTGAACTTCCTGCACCGACTCACCCACCTCACCGACCGCATGCAGCAGCACAGACGCATGCTCGACGCCATTCCTGGCCTGATCAGCCAATGCGTTCAAGTTTTGGGTGACGGAACGAAGATCCGAAGTCAGCGCCGGAAGATCCGCATTCAGCTTCGTCACCAGCCGTTCGGACTCGGCAACCGTTTTACGTACGTTGATCAGCACCGGTACCAAGAAACCGACCAGGACGGCAAAGGCCGCAGCAGCAAGACAAGCAGCCAGTTCAATGAGCGTCATACCAACCTCCGGGCTACAGGCGAGAAGGGCGTTCCGCGTGTTTCATCGGACAATGGCTTTCTTGAGGTGCCACTGTGTGGACTGCTCGTAGGCATGCGCAGCCCTGAGCAGCGTCTCCTCCTCAAAGGCGCGCCCGATCAACTGTACGCCGATGGGAAGACCCGCCTTGCTGAATCCGCATGGCACTGCAATCGCCGGCAATCCCGCAAGGTTGACCGAGATGGTGTAAATGTCCGACAGATACATTTGCAGAGGATCTTCGCTCTTCTCGCCCAGTCTGAACGCCGGCGTCGGTGTGACCGGCGTCACAATGAGATCGACGTCCTTGAAGGCTTCGCGAAAATCCTCGCAGATCAGCGTTCTGACAGCCTGCGCTTTTCCGTAATAGGCGTCGTAATACCCGGCGCTTAAAGCATAGGTGCCCAGCATGATGCGGCGTTTTACTTCCGGTCCGAACCCTTCTTGTCTGGTTTTCATGTACAGGTCGAGGAGGTCCTTGGTTTCCTTTGCACGCAGGCCGAATTTCACACCGTCATAGCGTGCCAGGTTCGAACTGGCCTCGGCGGTAGCGATCACGTAATAGACAGCTACGGCGGCATCCGTCCTGGGCAAATGAATCTCCTTGATCGTCCCACCCAGGCTTTTCATTTCGTCGATCGCCGCACGAACGGACAACTCGACTTCCGGATCCAGGCCGTCGGCGAAATATTCCACCGGCACACCGACAGTCAACTTTTTGAGATCCTTTTTTTTCAGCGCTTTCATGTAATCGGGAACGGGGAGGTCAGCAGAGGTGGAATCCAACGGGTCGTGACCGGCGATGGCGCCCAGCAAGAGCGCTGCATCCGGCACATCTTTGGTGATCGGACCGACCTGATCCAATGATGAGGCAAACGCCACGAGACCATAACGCGATACCCGTCCATACGTGGGCTTCAGACCCACAACGCCGCAGAACGCCGCCGGCTGGCGGATCGAGCCGCCGGTATCTGAGCCGAGCGCCGCCGCGCACTCATCCGCCGCCACGGCTGCGGCCGCGCCTCCGCTCGAGCCGCCGGGCACGTGCTGGAGATTCCAGGGGTTCCGGCTTGGACCGAAGGCGGAGTGTTCGGTGGATGATCCCATGGCAAATTCATCGAGGTTCGCCTTGCCCAAGAGGATATAGTCTTGGTCCCGCAATTTGGCGATAACCGTTGCATCATACGGCGGGATGAACTGTTGCAACATCCGGGACGAGCAAGTCGTCCGCACTCCCTCCGTACAGAGATTGTCCTTAATGGCCAGGGGCATACCCGTCATCGGCTTGGTTTTGCGCCACCCCTTCAAGCGCTCGTCCAGTGCGCTGGCCCGCGCTATGGCGGCTTCCTTGGTTTGTGTTACATAGGCTTTGACTTTGGGTTCGACCTGTCCGATCCGGAGGAAATAAGCGCGCACGATTTCCGTGGCCGTGACCTCACCGGCAGTAAATTTCTTCTGGAGTTCACAGAGTGAAAGCTTGTGCAGAGACATGACCGTAATCTCGATTATCTCGATTCGACGATCTGATTCTTTTCGTTAACGCGCACGATCCTCGGCGCATGTTTTTTGATTTCCTCATCGCCGTAATACTCGTAACAAAAGATGATGATCTGGTCCCCCACGGCCGCTTTGCGCGCCGTCGGCCCGTTCAACACGATATCGCCGCTGCCCCGACGTCCGCCGATCGCATAGGTCATGAAGCGCTCGCCGTTGTTCAGATTCGAGCATACAATCGCCTCATACGGGAGGATCGCGGCCGCCTCCATGAGGTCCTCGTCGATGGTTAAACTGCCTTCGTACTCGAGATGCGCGCCGGTCACTGTGGCGCGGTGAATTTTTGATCGCAACATTTGCCGGAACATCGTTACTTCACCTTACCTCTCTTGCGATATCGTTACCGATCCTCAATAATTTTCGGCACCGCGAACCCGTCCCCTTCCCGTTCCGGTACGTTGGCCAAGGCCTTGTCAACAGGCAACGACGGCCGGACGATGTCCTCCCGGAATACGTTCACCTGCCCAAGTACAGCAGCGGTCGGTTCAACACCCTGTGTGTCGTACTCTCTGAGCTTGTCGACGTGCGTCAATATCTGGCTGAGTTGTTTGGCAAAGGCGTCCTTCTCAGCTGGGGACACCTCCAGCCGCGCCAACTTCGCCACCTTCTCAACATCCTCCAGTGTGATCTTCATCACTCAATCATTCCATAGCGAAGGTTCAAAATGGCTTTCCAGCAAGGCCGCAGGAAGTCCGGCGGCCGAGACCTATCCTTCTCACCCACCGCCCCGAGCTGCCAAGACAGCTCGTTCACCGGTGGGTACGTCGCAGGACGACGGACAACCGAGAACGAAGCTGGAAGCCATTTTCAGCACGTCTTCTTCTCACCGCCCACCCCGGCGTCTTAGAAGCACGCCCTTCCCGGCTATTCCACCGTCACGCTCTTGGCAAGATTTCTCGGCTGATCCACGTCCGCCCCCCGCAGCACCGCAATATGATAGGCGAGGAGCTGCAGAGGAATGGTGAATAAGATCGGCGACATCAAGGGATGCGTGTCGGGGATGGTAAATACCGCATCAGCCGTCCTGCCTAATTCTCGCTCCCCTTCGGCCACGAGCGCAATGACCGGTGCTCGTCGCGCCTTGACCTCCATTAGGTTGCTCACAGTCTTTTCATACAGGCGATCTCGCGGTGCCAACACGACCACCGGCATGTCCCGGTCAATCAGCGCGATCGGCCCATGTTTCATCTCACCGGCCGCATATCCCTCCGCATGAATATAAGACACTTCCTTCAATTTGAGAGAACCTTCGAGCGCGATGGGATAATTGATGCCGCGTCCGAGAAACAGAAAGTTCCGCTTTTTATAATAGCGTTTGGCGATCGCGACGATTTCCGCTTCGCGTCCCAACACTCCTTCCACCAGCGAGGGCAGCCGCACGAGCCGGTCCAGCCATGCCTTCCCGTCCGCCACATTCATCACATTGCGGATGCGGGCCAGGTGGAGCGCCAGCAGATAGAGTGCGGTGAGTTGGGCCGTAAATGCCTTAGTAGACGCGACACCGATCTCCGGCCCGCAATGGGTGTAGAGCACTCCGTCAGACTCGCGGGCCAATGTGCTGCCGACGACATTGACGATCGACAGAACCCGAGCGCCTTTTTCCTTGGCCTCCCGCGCCGCGGCGAGCGTGTCGGCTGTTTCGCCGGATTGGGAAATCGTGATGAAGAGATCGTGCTTCCCCACGAGCGGATCGCGGTACCGAAACTCACTTCCGATGTCAACCTGCACCGGCGTCCGGACCATTTCCTCCAATAAATATTTGCCCACCAGTCCCGCGTGCCACGACGTCCCGCAGGCGACGATCCAGATTCGATCCACGGCCAGAAACTCGCTTGGCGTCAGACCGATGTCGGCGAGGTCCGCTTCACCGGTTTCATACGAATAGCGGCCGCGCATCGTATCGAGAATCGTCTGCGGCTGCTCGTGGATCTCTTTCAACATGAAATGAGGATACCCGCTTTTCTCAGCTGCCGAGGCGTCCCATGTGACGCGTGAAGTCTTCCGCGAGACCTCTCGACCTTCAGCGTCGATTACCTGCACCTCGGATTGGGTCACGCTCGCCACGTCGCCTTCTTCGAGATAGATAACGTCCCGGGTATGCGCCAGCATCGCCATGACATCCGATGCCACGTAAGATGCCTGCTTCGTGCGCCCCACGACGAGCGGACAGCCGGAGCGCGCTGCAATGAGCCGTTCCGGCTCTTTTTCGCAGATCACGGCCAGCGCGTAGCTGCCGCGCACTTCCTTGGTGGCTGCACGGACGGCATCGGCCAAGTTCAAACCGCGTTGGAGATGTTTATCGATGAGGTGGGCCACGACCTCGGTGTCGGTTTCTGACTGGAAGGCATAGCCCTCTCTTTGCAACTGCTGCTTGAGCGGTTGATAATTTTC
>DASTQY010000336.1:0-3339 GCA_035761525.1 Nitrospira sp.
AACTCGGATTCCACGCGGTTGTCGACAGGAAAAAACTTACTAATGGCCGGCCGTGACTGAGCGGTCGTGACAAGTCTGGCGCGCGAGCCCGTTCCATCCGGTTGGACCTCCATGACGGCGGTCCCTGCGAGGACGTTCAACCAGGAGATGTCGTAGGTGAGCCGCTCACCGGTGTGAACCGCTTGCGTCGGTGGAGTCGCCACATCTGTAGCCATTGTAGCCATCGCCGTCTGGTCGACGAGCAACAGCAGGCAGGCCAAGGTACATTGAGCGAGTATGGCACGCATGATAACGATGACTGTCTCGGGGAGATGGCAGGAATGGAACTAGGAGAGCATGGAGCGCTTCACTTCGGCCAATTCGCCCTCAACGACGGCCCGGATTGCGGACAAGCGGTCGGCTGAACTGGCTTCGAATCGGAGGACTAATGCCGGCTGCGTGTTCGAGGCCCGGATCAAGCCCCATCCGTCTTCAAAGATGGCCCGCACCCCGTCGATCGTCACCACGTCACGGACGACGTCGTTGTTTGGGCCGATAGGCCGACTGGACTTCGCATAGCCGGCTAGCCGGTCCTGCACCCTTTTGACCAGTTCGAATTTGATCGAATCAGGAGTATCCACTCGAATTTCCGGTGTGACGGATGTGGCAGGCAGATCTGCGACTAGGCTGGAAAGCGATTGGCCGGTCTTCGCCAATATCTCGACGAGGCGGCAGGAGGCATAGATCGCATCATCATAGCCAAAGTATCGGTCGGCAAAAAACATATGGCCAGACATTTCTCCAGCCAGCACGGCTTTCTCGCTCTTCATTTTCGCTTTAATGAGGGAATGACCGGTCTTCCACATGATCGCGCGGCCGCCTTGCTTCGCGATGTCATCATAGAGGCATTGCGACGCCTTGACCTCGGAAATAATTGTGCTGCCCGGTATCGTCCTCAAAATATCCCGGGAATAGACCACCATCAGACGATCACCCCACAAGACGTGGCCTTGCTCGTCAATGGCGCCGATTCGATCAGCGTCTCCGTCGTAGCCGATCCCGACATCCGCCTTGTGCTGTTTGACTGCGTTGACCAAGTCTTCCAGATTTTCCAGCACCGTCGGATCAGGATGATGGTTCGGAAACCGGCCGTCCAGATCACAGTAGAGGCCGGTCACGCGGCAGCCCAAAATTTCGAGCGCTTCTTTGGCGACCAATGCTGCCGCACCGTTCCCGCAGTCGATGACCACATGCAGCCGCCCGGCATTGACGCCCTTGAAGCTTGTTCGGAGGTACTCCAGATAGTCGGGTATGATCGTATGCTCGCTGAGCCGCCCTTGACCGGACGTGAAACTCGCCGTTTCCAGGATCCGTCGAAGCTCCATGATGGTTTCGCCATGGATGGCTTCCTTGCCCACACAGACCTTAAATCCGTTGTACTCGGCGGCATTGTGGCTGCCCGTGATCATGATGCCGCCTTGGACCGGAAGCTGGAACAGTGAAAAATAGAGCAATGGAGACGGACAAATGCCGATATCGATGACGTTCACGCCACCGGCTAGCAAGCCGCTGACCAGGGATTTGAACAAGGCGGGAGAGCTCAGCCTGCCATCGCGACCGACGGAAATCGTCTGGACACCACGTGCCTTGACGTACGTGCAGTAGGCGCGACCGACCTGTTCCGCAATCGCCTCTGTCAGGTCATCCCCCACAATGCCTCGAAGATCGTATTCTCGAAACAGTCCCATCAACGCTCCCTGTGTTAACTGGCAGCCGTCCGCCCATAATCATCTTTGAAACGCACGATGTCATCTTCCCCAAGGTAGGGACCGTTCTGGACTTCAATAATGTGGAGGGTGTCTTGACCGAAGTTTTCGAGGCGGTGTCTCGTTTCTACCGGAATGGCCGTGCTTTGCCCCACGTGCAGTTCGAACACCTCCTCGCCTCTCGTCACACGGGCCGTCCCCGCAATCACGACCCAATGCTCGCTCCGCTTATGATGCAGCTGCAATGACAGCCGACCACCCGCATGCACCGTGACTCGCTTGACCTTGTATCCGGGGCCCTCTTCGAGAACCGTATACGATCCCCAAGGCCGATGGACCGTCAGGTGCTCGAGATGCTCGGGGGCTCCTTGCTGCTTGAGAATATCGACGATCTTCTTGACGTCTTGGGCACGGGACTTAGGACAGACGAGCGTTGCATCGGGGGTATCAACCACAACCATGTCGACTAACCCAATCGTTGCCACGACTCGACGGTCTCCATACACCACGGAACGTTGGCTATCGATGTCGACGACGCGGCCACCCACCACGTTACCGGCCTTATCTTTCGCGGCGACTTCGTCAAGGCTGCCCCAACTCCCGACGTCGGACCAACTGAACGACACCGGCACGACCGCGGCCTTGTTGGACCGCTCCATCACTCCGGTATCAATTGAGATGGACGGCAACAGGCGATACTCTTCATCGATGGCAGCTTTTGCCGCTCCTTGGTTGATCAAGCGGCCGATCCGGTCGATTCCATTGGCCAGTACAGGCTGATGCCGGCGGATTTCTTCCAAAATCGTGGCGGCTCGCCACACGAACATGCCGCTGTTCCAATAATAATCGCCGGCTTTGAGGTACTGCGCAGCTTTAACGGCGTCGGGTTTTTCGACAAACCGGCCGACCCGATACCCCTTCAGTTTTCCCTGACGCGCCAGGACTGTCTTCATATTCGGCTTGATATAGCCGTATCCGGTTTCTGGTCGAATCGGCTTGATGCCGAAAGTGACCAGCAGACCTTGGAGTGCAAGAGAGGCCGCCACAGAGACCGCTGCATCAAAATCCCTCTGTCCCTTCACAATGTGGTCGGCCGGCACCACCAGCATAATCGCCTCGGGATCTCGACGGACCAGTTCCAGCGCAACCAGAGCAATCGCCGGCGCAGTGTTGCGGCCTTCCGGCTCGAGCACGAAATTGTCTTTGAGCGCATCCTTCCATTCACTGAGCTGCACTCGGATCGATTCGGCTTGGGCTGGGTTCGTCGAGATCAGGACCCGTTCAGGCGGCGCTCCCTTCACGACCCGTCGCATCGTTTGTTGAATCAGCGTTTCGTCGCCGATGATCTTCAGCAACTGCTTGGGAAATAATTGGCGGCTCAGCGGCCAGAATCTGGTCCCGCTGCCGCCGGCCATGATCACCGGGTAAAGAGTAGGCTTGTCGCCCATCGCTCGCCTCGATTGTTTAGGGGGCCTTCTGCTGAGCCTTGAGAATCATCTCGATGATTTCGCGCACCGCGCCCTCACCGCCTTTTTTGACGCAGACATAATCCACTGCTTCAGCCACCACAGGCATCCCGTCGGCCGGCGTGGCT
>DASTQY010000337.1:0-7103 GCA_035761525.1 Nitrospira sp.
CGGCCAAAAATGCTGCCACATCTCGCGAGAGACGCGGCCATGCTCACGGCTGACCCCGTTGACATGGGCTGAGAGGCGCATCACGAGGGCCGTCATGTTGAAACCGTGTCCTCGTGATTCCGGCGTTTCCCCCAGTCCCAGGAATTCATCCCGTGAAAGGTTCAGCTGCTCCCAATACCCGGCAAAATACCGGTCCATCAAGTAATGTGGAAACACGTCATGCCCCGCGGGCACCGGTGTATGAGTGGTAAATACAGTGCTTTGTCGCACCATGTCGCTGGCTTCGGCATGGGAGAGGCCTTTCTGAACGAGTTCCCTCAGGCGCTCTAACGTGAGAAATGCCGAATGGCCTTCGTTCGCATGCCACACGGAAGGCGCAATATCGAGCGCACGCAGCAGGCGGACGCCGCCGATACCCAACAGGATCTCTTGGCACAGCCGCATCTCCTGATCGCCTCCGTACAGGCGAGCCGAGAGCGCCCGGTTCTCCGCGCTGTTCTCCGGCACATCGGTATCGATCAAATAGAGGGGAATCCGTCCCACCAACACTTTCCACACGACCGCCGTCACATTACGACCACCCATATCGACGGTGAAGCGGCAGGCCTCGCCAGAAGGTGTCAACGCTGGATGAATTGGAGAGTCTTCGCGGTTAAACGGAGCATAGGCGGCTTCTTGCCAACCCTCGGCCGTGATCCGCTGGCGGAAATAGCCTTGGGGATACATAAAGCCGATGCCCACGAGGGGAACGCCCAGATCGCTTGCTTCTTTGCAGTGATCCCCCGCCAGGATGCCCAAGCCCCCGCTGTAAATCGGGATGGACGTATGCAGACCGAATTCCGCCGAAAAATAGGCAATGACTTTTTTGGTTTCGCTGGCATGCTGTATGGTGAACCAGCTGCGTCCATTGGACCTATACTCATCGAACAATTTAAGCACGGCGGAGTATTGTCTGAGATACGAAGGATCCTCGGCCAGTTTGGCCAAACGCTCCGGCTGTATGTCGGCGAGCAATTTGACGGGATTGTGATGGGTATAAAACCAGAGTGTGGGATCAATCGTCTCGAAGAGTTGGCGTGCTTCGACGGTCCAGCTCCACCATAGATTCTGAGACAGCTCAGGCAATCGTGCCAGACTGGTCGGGATATGTGTGCGCACAGGATCGATGCTTGTGGTATTCACGCAGTCTCCTTGTCAGGTGAAATCGAAATAGACGAGAAGACGGTCCCTGCCGAAGCGATTACGCGTGGCCGGCCTTATGCCAAGAAGTCCACTCCTCGGAGAATGCCACGGCGGCATACCGTTCGCCAAGCACTTTCGCAACTCGATTCATGAGTTTTGTGAGTTGCTGGATCTCGCCTGCGGTAAGATCCTGGCGGAACCGCGGATGCAATCCCCATCGGGTTTCGATTTCGTCTCCGGACACATCGGACATGACACTGATGAGCTTGATCTCATTGCCCGTCTGACCCCTCTGCGCTGGCGCGCCGGGCGACGCCGCGCTGCCGCTTAGCTGGGACGCCGTGTCGGCTAAGGGCGGTGGTTCTCCTTTAAGGATCGCCGTGATCGCGGGAATCATCGCGGTTGCACACAGCCTGGCGGCCGATGTGATTTGCGGATTGTCTGCCACTCCCAGCGCGTCGGCGATACGCCCGCCGAAGGCGTCGAACATCTCGTTCTTGGTCTTGCTGTCTTCAGTGATGGAGAAGCGGTAGCTCTCATAGAGCTTGCGACTTTCCGCGACAACTCCGCTGATCGTCATCATGATTTCGTTCTGATCGACGCCTGACCCGAAAGCCGGCTCCAGAACGGCGCGCAAGCGCGCCGTCACAGCCTCTTCCAGTCCGCTCATGAAGTCCGGTTGGTCTTTGACCGGAATGTGAAACGCCGACAGCCGGTCGGCGAGGTTGAAGGTCACCTTGAGGAACTCGAGATACAACTTCCATTCATCTTGCCGTTTGAGTTTGAGCGCCTGCTCGGGGGCATTTTTTTTCAAGACTGTCACTGATTCGCCGGCAACCGCCAGCATCAGGTCGGCGAGCGAGCGTCGCTGTTCGCTATAGGACATGTTAGCCGTGGACATAAACGACGTATGCTCCTGAGTGTTGATAGTGGGGCATTATAACTGAGTGGGAATCTTCCCTCCAAGGGGTTCGAGTCGACTCAGAAACAGTTGCGCACACGTCAGGCGCGTGATTGGGGATTCCTCTTGGCAAATACCCGCGAGTCGTCCACAATGCGGCGCAAAAAGCGTGAAAAGGGGCTTCGACTTAGCGATGGAAAATCTTCCGCTGCTCTTTGTGCAAACAGTCGTACTACGCCCCTACGTGTTTGTGTTTCTCGCCGCGTTCCTTCTCATCGGGGGGCGGCTGCTCGGGTGGCGGAGAACGGGAGTCTTTTTCCTGGCCAGCTGGATCACCGCCTTTGTGTGCGAGTATTCATCCACGCGCATTGGCGTTCCGTTCGGGTTTTATTATTACACCGGTTCGACCGTCGGCCAGGAGCTCTACATTGCAGACGTACCGTTCATGGATTCGCTCTCGTTCACATTTTTGCTTTTTTCCAGCTATTGCCTCGCCCTGGTGTTTCTCTTGCCTTCCGTGACCAGAGTGGGTGGGCGGCGGCTACAGTTCGTCCTCGATCCAAAGATCAGAACGTCATGGTCATCGTTGCTGTTGACGGCTACGTTTCTCACCGTCATCGACGTGATCATTGATCCCGTCGCGCTTCGTGGCGACCGCTGGTTTCTTGGACGCATCTATGGCTATCCTGACCCAGGAGTGTATTTCGGAATCCCGCTCATGAATTTCGTGGGCTGGGCTGTCGTCGGGCTTGTCGGACTTGGAATTTACTTTTACGTTGATCGGAGCCTGCCCCCGCTGTCCTTGCACAGCGACCGATCTGTTGCGACCACGCCCCTATTACTGGGGTGCACGCTGTATTATGGTGTCCTGCTCTTTAATCTGGTCATCACATTCTGGATCGGTGAACCGTTGCTGGGTCTGGTTGGAATGATGATCTATCTGCCCATTACGATTGTGTTTGTTCTTCGGCTCCTCAATCGGATCCCCACCCCGCGCCTCGCGGTTGGAACTACATCCACGTTGGCGCCAGACGCGTAACCGGTTGCTCTCTCGATGTCTTCGCGTGCCGCGTTGAAACGATCTCGTTTATAATGTTATACAGCGCATCACTTGTACTTCCTCCATGAGTCGGGACATCACGCCATACATTCTGAAGCGCCAATTCGAGGACGCCGCTCCTCGCAATCTATCTATCGATTATGCGGCAGCCTTGAACCCCCAGCAGCTGGCGGCCGTCACGGCAACCGATGGGCCGTCGCTTGTGATCGCCGGTGCCGGAAGCGGCAAGACCCGTACGCTCGTCTATCGTGTGGCCTATCTGATTGACTGTGGCATTGATCCTTCGAACATTCTTCTCCTCACGTTTACGCGCAAGTCGGCGCAGGAGATGTTGCAACGCGCCGGCGAGTTGATTGGAATGCGAAGCGAGCGGGTGTGTGGAGGAACATTTCACTCCGTCGCCAATATGCTGCTGCGGCGCTATGGCAGGGGCGTCGGCTTGGAGCCGGGATTCACCATTTTAGATCGAAGCGATGCCGAAGACCTGATCGCGCTCGTGCGGTCGCAACTCGGGCTGAATGAAAAAGACAAGCGATTTCCGCGGAAGAGCACCATCGCGGAAATCTTCAGCAAATCAGAGAACACGCTGCGCAGCTTGGATGACATTCTTATGGAGGAATTTAGCCACTTTGCCGATCATATTGATGCGCTTGGCCAACTCCAGACAGGCTACCGAGCAGCGAAACGCCAACGGCAATTAGTGGACTATGACGATCTCCTCGTGCTGCTCCGCCAACTGCTCATGCAGGATCCGGCGGCGCGGCAATCGATTTCGCGGTTGTATCGGTACATTCTGGTTGACGAGTATCAAGACACCAATAGACTGCAGGCGGACGTCATTAGGAATCTGGCGGTATCTCATCAGAATGTGATGGTGGTCGGAGACGATAGTCAGTCGATTTATGCGTTCAGAGGGGCGACGTTTAAGAACATCATGGAGTTCCCGACCCTGTTTCCCGGCACGACGATCTATAAACTGGAGGAAAACTACCGAAGTACGCAGCCGATATTGAACCTGGCAAATTCAATCATCGAGCAGGCAGCCGAGAAATACACCAAACATCTCTTTACGCGAAAGCTCGATGGACCGCTGCCAACGCTGGCTGAAGCCGCCGGGGAGAATGCGCAGTCTCGATTCATCGCTCAGAAAATCCTCGAATTGCGAGAGGAAGGCGTGCCTCTAAACGAGGTGGCCGTGCTGTTCCGATCGAGCTTTCATTCGTTCGATCTCGAAATCGAGTTGTCGCGGCGGGGGTTGCCGTTTATAAAACGCGGGGGCGTCAAGTTCATCGAGACGGCCCACGTCAAAGATTTATTGGCGCACTTGCGTGTCGTGGCGAATCCTTTCGACACGGTGAGTTGGCATCGGGTCTTGATGCTGGTTGAAGGGGTAGGCCCCAAAAAGGCTCAAGATCTGTTGACAACCTTGGTGAAGTCGGACAAGCCGTACGACACGTTGCGCGCCGTCACTGGGCGTTCGGCGCAGGGTCTGAAAAATTTGGCCCAGAGTCTCGAAACTCTTTCCGGAGCGGAGGACAAACGGACCGCTGAGCAGGTCAATCATATTTATGAGTACTATCTGCCGATTCTCAAAGAGCAGTACGACGATTATCCGAAGCGGATTCGGGACCTCGATCATCTGCATACCATTGCCGAAGGGTATCCTGAAGTCGATGCCTTCTTATCCGATCTTGCGCTTGAACCTCCAGACAGCGCGGTGGACGTAGATGCACCGGATCGTGATGAGGAACGGATGGTTTTGTCGACTATTCACTCAGCCAAAGGATTGGAATGGCAATGTGTCTTTGTCATTTGGGTGGTTGATGGAAAATTTCCCTCGCTCTATTCGTTCGTTACCGACGAAGAGCTTGAGGAAGAACGGCGCCTGTTTTATGTGGCCGTCACCCGCGCGAAGCGGCATTTGTACCTCACCTATCCCATCAATGTGTTCGATAAGGGCAGCGGCATGTTGCTCTCGAAGCCGACCCGGTTCCTGGATCCGGTTTCTCCCGACCTCTTTGATCAGCTTGCCTTGGTTGAAGAGGGGTATCAGAGCGACTGGGGTTATGGGCGGGGTGAGTTTTAGGCTTGTTTGGCCTGTGGAGCTGTTCCTGGTTGCACCTCTCCAGTCAATGAAACGTTCCCTCTTGCGCGCGTTTGCCACGCTGAGTCTTTGTCTGTCGGCAACAGCATTCGCCGCAGAAGGTCTCGATCAGTCGGCCTCCTCGGCGCATCTCTGGAAGCAAATCACAGCAGAAGCTGAAGGGTTGGGACTGCCCACTAAGTTTCTCAAAATGGTGCCGTCTGACTTCGTTCACTTTGAGTTTGACGATCTGCAGGCCTTCGCGGCGGAATATCATCTCGGCGAGCATCGCATGGTGTTGAATCGATCCCTCACCTTTAATGTGGCAGGTCGAACACTGCGACCTCTGGATCGACTGACACATGCAGAGATGGAAACGCTCTATCATGAACTGTTTCACGCCTATATGGACTATCTGATGACTTTGGAGGCGCAAGGGCAGCCCGACTCCGTGCTCATATTTGCTCGCGAGCAGCAGCGCTGTCGATACGGCGCCGTCTTGATCACGCCGGTCGTCCAGCGAAAATCGGAAACCGAGGAGCGATTTCTCAGCGAGCATGAATCCTGGGAGGCCTTGAATGAAGCATGGGCTGTTTTTGTCGGGTGGACCGTCTGGAGTCAGCTGGAGCTCCGACAAGGACCGGACCGCTCACTTCGAAAGCCCGGCAAAAACCGCGACGCATGGCTTCGGCGTTTGGAGGAGGCGGACAGAGAGGGAAAGTTACGCGGATATTATGAACCAGAGGAGCCTGCCGAACGTAGTGTGACGAGAAAGCGTTTTTTGGCTCCTCAGTCGCGGCTCTCGAAAGAAGAAATTGAACGGCTCATGGCGGGACCCTTGGAGTTTTCATCAGAGTTTGTCAAGCAAGCGGTCCGTGTTTTGACACGGACGCAAACCAGCATGCGTCCATCCATATCCTGTTAATTAAGCGTACAACTGCTTGAATAGCATGCCTTTTATCGATTCACGCCCTAGGCCCAGCTCTCCATACACGGAAGTCATGCGACAGGAAATGACTTGGCTCCTTGTACAGAGCCCGCTTAAAATTCTTTCGGGGTCGTGGGTACTTGACTTAAAGTTACTTCATCAATAGAATCAGCCGTTTCCTGAACAAGGCTGTATCCGCTGCTCATCACTTCCTCTTTAATTTTGAGGACGGGAGGTGCTGTGCGTGGACCAGCCTACTCTTCTTTTCCCATCAATATACTGATGCGAAACGAGGACAACTTTTCGATTGGAAGTATTGCGCAGGAGATTTGGGCAGGTACCCAAGTGGCCAAAGGGGGCAGACTGTAAATCTGTTGCCATCGGCTTCCAAGGTTCGAATCCTTGCCTGCCCACCAAAGCAGGCAGTTGCTGACGGCAGTGCGGAGTGTTTGAACAAGCGCCGCTCCGGCGTTCACGCTCACATCGTGTTGCAATCAAGGCGGGCGTAGCTCAGCGGTAGAGTCCCAGCCTTCCAAGCTGGCTGTCGTGGGTTCAACTCCCACCGCCCGCTCCAAGAAAGACGTGAGATGCCATTAAGGCGAGTACATCGAGCATGGACGATCGAAACTGACCACCAACGGGACCCCTTCGCGAATGGCGTATTTCTCTGGCATCGCCCACGTAGCTCAGTTGGTAGAGCACGTCCTTGGTAAGGACGAGGTCACGCGTTCGATCCGCGTCGTGGGCTCCACGTCCGGCTGCGCTTCGGGCATGAGCCTTTCGTGACAGGGCGCTCGACGGGAGCGATCTCTTTGGTTTTTAGCAAAGGAGTTGAGGTATGGCGAAGGCGAAATATGAGCGCAAGAAGCCGCATGTGAATATCGGGACGATCGGGCACGTGGACCATGGGAAGACCACGTTGACGGCGGCCTTGACGAAGATCAGCGCG
>DASTQY010000338.1:0-20698 GCA_035761525.1 Nitrospira sp.
GATGTCCGCCCTGCCGCAGTTTTCTCATTGTAAGTAACCCCTGCTGGTAAACTGACATGCATCTAGCCACCGCATTAAGGCGTTTCGCCTGGGCCGCTACGTCATACTGAGACGGCACAAACGCCAGGTGATCCATGACTACTCGATGTACTGCAGCAAGTTGGTGCGCCATCATCTTCTCTGGGCTGTTTTTTGCTTGAATCGAGTCAGCGGCATCCAAGGCCATGGCCGCTACGCCCGGGCCCTGCCGAACCAGAAGCTGTGTCCTTTCAAAGGATGCTTCGACAGAAGCGAGGTCAGGAACTGCCAGCGTGTCGTGGAGAAACTTCTGTGCTTCCGTGGGGAGGGCTTCTCCATTAGCTAGCCCTTTTCTTTAGAAGGTGCTTCCCCTCTTTTAAGAATTGTGCCTGCAATAGACTTGGCCCATCCGGCACGGTTCCGTGGCTCTTCTGCATTCCGCCCTTCTGACTCAAGATCAAGGGCGTCCCGGGACTCTCTTCCATATTCGAGCATCTTATTCATCGACTTGAGGTGCAGTCGTTGCCTGGCAAGGACTTTTCCAAACAAGAAAAACAACGCCACTTGTCATCCGGCCAGAGATATTCACCAAGGACAGGAGGTTTTTTGCATTCGTCGCAAGTAGCCGGAGGAGGAAACCACAGGGATGCAGAACAAGAGATGTGCTGTACTGAGGGACATTGTGACAGATCGCCGAAGCGGGCGAGATGTACCGTCGTATCGCCAACACGAATCGGCGTTACAAGGACGCCGCCTTCCTAGCACAGCTTGTCGTGGAAGGTGAGAAACCTGACCAATGGCGAACGGCCTGCGGACAACCAGTCGTGGATCGGCAATGCCATCAAGAGTTTCCCGCGCTGGCCCCTTCTCGTCTCCCGATAAGATCAACGCCATTCCCCGTTTGTCGAGGTAGCAGGACATGAGGTAGGTGCGTCGACCTCGAAAATAAACGTTCTGGGGAAACCAAACACAATAACGAGCACTTACCAAGAACGGCCTATTTATCCTTTTAATGCGAGGACCTGAGTTCGAGTCCCAGGCGGCTAACCACCAATTCCATCAGAGTTCGTCTGATTCTGTTGATGGAACTACTTGATTACCATGATCTCTACTTCACCTTCGCGGCGCGTCACCGCCAGACCGACATCCTCAGGATGGCGGTCGAGAGTCAGATCGACACGGGCGTCTCCGATCGTGATGTTGCGGATTTCGACTCGTTCTAGAAACGGTGGCAGAACCGGACGTACAAAGCTCAGGCGACGGCGTGGGGCGTCGATCTGCAGACCGAGGCACGATTGCAGCAAGAGAAACCCCGCGGCGGAGGCCCAAGCTTGCGGAGCGCAGGCGTTGGGGTAGCGGGTCGGGCTCTCGCCGGGTCGCCTCGGGAATCCGCAGAACAATTCGGGCAGCCGGCGAAGTTCGAGGAACAAGCTCGCGTCGAACAGTCCTGTGAGAATCTTTACCGTGCCCTGCTTGTCGCCATAGTGGGCCATACCGGCTGCAATCAATGCATTGTCGTGTGGCCAGACCGAGCCGTTGTGATACGACATCGGATTATAGCGCGCCTCCGATGTTGGGATCGTCCGGATGCCCCAGCCGCTGAAGGACTCTTCGGCCAAGAGCGTCCGAGCCGTCCTCAGACCGCGCTTGGGCTCTGCAATGCCGGCCAGCAGACAATGACCGGCGTTCGAAGAGCGAACGCGACAAGGATGACCGTCGCCGTCCAATGCCAGTGCATACGTGCCGATGTTTTCGCACCAAAAAGCTCGTTCGAACCGCTCGCGCAGTGAGTCGGCCTCTAGAATCAGCATCTCAGCCCGGTCAGTGTCGCCCATCAGACGCGCGAGGCCGGCAGCCGCCTTTTTGGCGCGATACACGTACGCCTGAACCTCGCACAGTGCGATCGGTCCGCGTGCGGCTGTGCCATCCGCATGGAACACGGCATCCTGAGAATCCTTCCAGCCCTGGTGCACGAGTCCATTGGAGGACTGCCGGTCGTAAGTCACGAAGCCGGTTCCTGTTGGATCGCCGTAGCGATCGATCCAGTCCAGCGCGCGCTCAATGTTGGGCCAGATTGTCGTGATGTACTCAAGATCGCCGCTCCGCACATAATAGGCGTCGGCGAGCATGACGAAGAGAGGCGTGGCATCCACGCTGCCATAGTAGCTTCCGAAGGGGATCTCCCCCAGCGCGGCCATTTCTCCACGGCGGGTTTCGTGGAGAATCTTGCCGACTTCGGCGTCCCGTTCGGGAATATCTTTGGTCGCCTGGGTGGAGGCCAGAAACCCGAGCACGCCTCGAGCCACACGCGGATTCACCCAGAGCAGCTCCAGCGCCGTGATGAGTCCGTCGCGTCCGAAGGGGGTGCTAAACCAGGGAACCCCTGCATACGGGTACGGTCCCTGCGGAGTCTCAGAAATTAGCATGTCGAGATCGGCGATGGACCGATTCAGCCAGTCGTTAAAATGTTCATTAGACGTGTAGATGTGGCAATCCTGCTGCCTAGCGGCTTTCAGCGCGCAATCCGATTCAGTGCGGGCGCGATCATAGGAAAGACACACCTGTGAATGCTGGGGCTCGATTTCGCAGGCAATGGCCAGTTCCCACGAGACATCACTGCGTGGCGCCACGAATGATTCCAGTATCAGTCCTCCGACCGCCACATGGTCCGGGGTCGGCCAGCAACGGACATGAGTCCGGCGAACGACGTGATCGAGCCCTTCGTAGCCCAGCACGAGTCCTTCGCGGGAGGAGAGCGTCTGGAGCCGTTGGCCGCGGCGCTCTCGTTGCTGGCCCCTCGCCTCGAACAGGTCGGCATAGTCGGCGTCCACAGCAATCTTGATCGCGAGAGGGAACTCCGAATTGCCATAGTTATGAATGCGGATGCGCTCGTGGCAGGACCCATTCCAGAGAAACCTGGTGCGGCAGAGATGGAGGGTGCCTCGCGGTACGAGGTCCTGTCCATCGGAGGTCAGGTCCGGGTTGGTGAGATCGACCGTCAGGAGCGCGTTATCCTCCTTCACTGTCATACTGAGCAGAAGGGGCCTGTGTGTGCCGAGCGTGAGCTCAAACTGCGAAAGAAAACGCGTCCCCTCATGATAGAGGCCTTGTGGGCCCGGCATGACCTGGTGGATGTCACCGTAGCGATCGAAGACCGCAAACGTCTCTCCGTGTTTCAAAACTTCCACGCGGTTCGCCGCCAGCGACGAAGACGCGAGGATGTAGAACTGATCGTTCCAGCGGATGACCTCGCTCATAAGCGACTCTCCCTTAATGCCGGGGAACTGACGTGGCTCATCCTCAGGGCCACGAGCGCAGTGGCCAACATCACGATCCCGATCCCGAGCAGGCCGGGTCCGGGACCATAGCGCTCGGTAATCCAACCGAAGGAAGAGATGCCGGCGATTGCGGAGGTCATGGCGCCGGTCCCATACAGCCCCAGTACCCTGCCGACCAGGTGCCCGGGGGTGAGTTCCTGGATGATCCCCCACGCGATCGGCGTGAACGCTCCCATGCCGCCACCGATCAAACCCATCAGGATACCTGCCTGATAAGCGTGGGGCGTCCAGACCAAGGCACAGACAGCTACGCCGCTGAGCAGGCTGGTACCGAAGATGAGTTTGCTGCGGTCGTTGACGGTCCAGTCAGTTGCCCACAGGAGCCCAATCGATGTGAGCAATAATCCGCCTCCTAATGCCGACCACAGGTAGCCGATCTCTACCGGACCCAGATCGAGCAACTTTCTGGCGAAGACTGGAAAGAGCGATGTCAGCGCGGCAGTGCCGAACGTATAGAGTGCCGCGGTGCCGGTCAAAAGCAGGATGGCGGGTCGGTGCACCACACTGTAGCGAAATCCTTCGATCAGATCCTGCATCAGCGTCGAGCGGGCAGCTTGTGAGCCAACGGTTGTGCGGGAACCGGTGAAGCACGTCAGCGACAGGCAGAGGGCTGATACCAGATAGGTGATGGCATTGAGGCACAGCACTTCCTGGGAACCGTAGGCGGCGATGCCCAATCCGCTCAGCGCCGGACCGAGGATAATACCCAGACTCGTCGTGCTTTGGAGGAGCGCATTGGCCGCGGTAAACTGGGTTTTCGGAACGATGGCCGGTACCGCCGCGGTCAGCGCAGGTCCGAACACCGCCGTGGCGATGGCGTGGAGCAGGACGAGGACGTACAGCATGGACACGGTAAACGACTCCACCGCAACCATGCACGGGATAAAGCCTATCAGCACGGCCCGAAGAAGATCACTGATAATCAGCAGATACTTCTTGGGCAAGCGGTCAACGTAGACTCCGATGACCGGGCCGAGGAGGATCGGCGGAATCGTTTGCAGGAGGCCGATCATCGATGTCTTCAGCGCCGAGCCGGTGATGGCGTACACGAACCAGAGGAGCGCCAGCCGGGAGATGCCGTCGCCGATCTGCGAAATGAGCTGACCGGACCATACCAGTCCGAAATTGCGGGTGAGCAATAGGGGGCGAGACTCGGTGGCGAGGAGCTCGGCTTCTGAGACCGCGGGAAGATGACACGCGGCGGGGCTGGACCGGCCTTGCATCAGCTCTCGCCCCCAAGGCGAACCCTGTCGGTCTTGACCGCTCTAACACCCGGCACCAAGCGGGCCGCTTCCGCTGCTTCAAGGGCCAGGACCTGGAAACGCACAGCACCGCTGAGCGAAACGACGCCCTCTTCGGTTTTCACCTCGAAGTTTGCAGCCTTCAACGTGGCGCTCTTGGCAAACCGATCCTTCACGAGAGTACTAATGATTTCGTCCTGCTTCTTCCCCAGCGCATGCAGCAGACCCTTGTCCACCTCCAGCTTGTTGACGACTGTTTTTCCGTCAGACACCGATCGCGCGATCTCGGTTGCAGCCGCCTTTTCCTCTTCACTTGAGATGCGTCCTCCCAGCGTGATGCTTTGCCCGTCCTCCCCAACTTCGATTTCATAATGGAATAGGCGCGCGTCGGCGAGGAGTGCTAGCTTGACCGTCAATATCAATGAACCCATCGGTTTCTTGCGGAGCTCTTTCTCTTTTCCCTTCTCGTGCGTCTCGCGTTCGGACGGCGCCTCCAATATCGCGGGCGGCGCGCTTTGGGGCAAGGGTTTGGGCTCAGTCGACAGCTTCGGCGGTTCCGGCTTTGCGGTCGATGCGTCCGGTGGCTGCACCGTTTCACTAGAAGGTTTCGGCGCTGCCGGCTGATTGTCGAGAGCTGGAGCCTGCTCCGGGAGCGCCACATCGGCTGAAATTGGGAACAGGCAAATGACCAACATCGTGGCACGGAGCAGGACTCGACAAGAGGGCATCATGCGGAGCCCCTCCCCATGGCTTCGGCAACCGTGACGGATGACTACCATCGGCATCTAAAATGTCAAGGCAGCAACAACGTGGATCACGAAGCGGCAACGATCGTCCGCGGAGCGAACGCTCCTGGTTCGGCCGCAGGGAGACCCTGCATCTGCGACCTGTACCAGCCAAGCGTACCGACTGCGGCCGCCGTGATCAACAAAATGCAGCTAATCCCTCCGAGACTGACTCCCGGTCCCAGCATGTCGGTGGCCCATCCGAACCCTGCCATTCCCGCCATTGAGGCGGCCATTCCGCCCGTCGCGAAGCTCGTGAAGACACGGCCGAGCAGGGGAGCCGGTGTCAACTCCTGCAGCATGGTCCAGACCAACGGCGTGAACATCGCAGTGCTGACTCCGATTACGGCGATCACGGCACCAGCTGCTAAAGGAGCCTCCAGAAATCCGAGCGTGCCGACGGCGAGCCCGCCCACCGCCAGCGCGAAGGAGATGAGGTGCAGTCGTCGAGGAAAGTCTCCCTGGCCGATCGACGCAAGGCCGAAGGAGGCGATAAGCATGCCCACACCGAGTGCGGACCAGAGCCACCCCAGTTGGATCGGGCCAACGGCGAGCACGTCCTTCGCAAACACCGGCAGTAAGAATACGAACGCGCTGAAGCCGACGCTGTACAGCGTGGCAGTCAGCATCAACAGCAGGACGGTCTTCTGTTCCACGAACACAAACCGGAAGCCTGCGAGTAGATCCGAGGCAACGCCCTCGGTCCAGCCTTTGCCGCTCAAGTTAGGCTGAAGCGTTTCCTGGGTTCGTATGGGCATCAGGCAGAGGGCTGAAACGAAAAAGGTCGCGGCGTCCACATAGAGCACGTTTTGGGCTCCGATCAGCGCGATGCCGATCCCGCTCACCGCGGGACCGACAAGCAAGCCGATGTTAGCGGTGGATTGCATCAAGGCATTGGCAGCGACGAGCCGATCCTTGGAGGCGATCAGCGGAACCGCCGAGGCCAGGGCCGGTCCGAAGACAGTGGACACAATGGCATTGGCAAACACCAGCAGGTACAGGCGATCCATAGTGAGAGCTTCCACCAAATAGAGCAATGGGATGAGCAGTATCATCACAGTCCGTAACAGGTCGACGGTGATCATGACCGGTTTCTTGCGGAACCGGTCGAGATAGACACCGATCAGCGGCCCCAGGAGCAGCGGAGGAAGGGTCTGCAGTAGTCCGATCACCGTCATCTTGAGGGCCGACCCAGTCATTTCATAGACAAACCAGAGCAGCGCCACCTTGTTCAGGCTGTCGCCGATCTGTGAGATCGTTTGTCCGGCGAATAGGAGACCGAAGTCTCGCGTCTTCAGCAACTCCCAACCTCGGGAACCGGTCTGCGCTTTTTCATTTAGGGCCCGACTGTCAGACATGTGGCCCTCCCTCAATGTGCAACGGCCCGTCCTGCGAGTGTCCGTTGGAGGTTCCGTTGAAGGCTCCTTCGAAGAGCAAGTCGGATCCGAGAGCGTGGATTTTCGGAGTTGTCACGGCACCTCGATCTTCGATGATCCGTTCATACAGGGCAACGTAGTCACGGGCCATCCGGTCCGCGGTAAACCTCTCTTCGAAGGAGGCACGGCAGCGCTGGCGGTCGATTTCCCCAAGCCGTTCCACCGCCGCGACCATTTCAGAAAGATTCTCACACACAAAACCGGTGATGCCGTCGTCTATGACTTCCGGAATGGACCCGCGCCGGTAGGCCAGCACGGGTGTCCCACAGGCCAGGGCTTCGATGAGGACCAGACCAAACGGTTCGGGCCAATCGTACGGGCAGACTAATGCCTGAGCATTGCCGACGAAGTCGTCTTTTTCTGCGTCCGAAATTTCTCCGATAAATTCGATGAGCGGATGATCGAGCAGGGGCTCGATCTCGGACCGGTAATATTGGATATCAGCCGGGTCCACCTTGGCCGCAATGCGTAGTGGAAGGCCGGTTCGCTTGGCCACCTCAATTGCGTGGTCAGGCCGTTTCTCAGGGGAGATTCTCCCCAGGAATGCCAGATATCCCTGCGGCTGTGAATGATAGGTATAGAGATGTCGGGGAAGCCCGTGGTGGACGGTTGCATGCCAGTTTGCCCAGGGCAGCGGCCGGCGCTGAGCGTCGGAGATCGACACCAACGGCATCTCAGCATATTCCTGAAAGACGGGCTGCAGCTCCGGCAGATCCAATCGTCCGTGAAGGGTGGTTACAACCGGCTGGGGATTTCTCCGTGCTAAAGGAAACCCGAGAAAGTCCAGGTGCGAGTGGATCACGTCGAAATCGCCCCTTGCTCCGAGTGAGCGTTCCTGCAGCATGATCATCGGGGCGTCACGATTGAAGATTCCCGTATTGAGCCGCAACGCCTGAGGACACACCGCTTGAAGGCGCCCGGCGGTCTCAGAATCCCCGCTGGCGAAGAGGGTGACGTCATGTCCCATCTGCACCAGTTCTTCGGTGATGTACGAGACGATCCGTTCAGTGCCCCCGTACAGCTTAGGGGGCACACTTTCCCATAGGGGAGCCACTTGGGCGATTCTCATGAGTTCTTCCTTTCAGAAAGATGTTGAATGTAAACGAGAAAGAATGGCTGACCAACAGACCTTGATTGCGGTAGGACCGAAAGGAGCCTGACGCGATCCTTGTACGCGCAAGGCAACCGAGAAGGGCCAAACCCATACCGTATGTCGTATCACTGCACGGAGCTACCCGGCACCCTCACAGCCCGGTTACTAGAAACATACCCGAGGTCCGGGCCTATGCACGCATCGTTCTCGGCGAAGTGACCGTTCAAGTGAGGAGACGAAGAGGGTATCAATAGCTAGATTAGTTGCGGGGGGGGACGCCCGGACTCGCAATGAGAGCGGATTTCGACTGGAACGAGCACCTAAGAGAATGGCAGTACGCGGAAGGCGTAGACGGCTGAAGCCAGCTACCACCTCCCTTGTCGAACACTATGGGTGTATCCGAGGCCATACAGGTCTTTTAGGCCAGACTGAATACCTAAATTAATGAACCTAGCTTAGTAGCACTAACGCCGTGCCGGTCACGGCCTCGCTCTCTATAGATGTATGAGAGACCATACAATCCTGCAGCGATAAGCTTGCTCTTTAGCCCACATGAAAGAGGTCTATGGGGCAATACAACGAGGCGCAAACGGATCATTCGTCCTACCACGCTGTTACCAGGACAGGACAAATCACACTGTGCCAATTTTGTGTCAGAACAAAGTGGAAGCAATAGACCTAAGAAAAAGGCTGGAACAAATAGTTCAGAAAATCAACGTTTTGGGGAACCAAACGCAATAACGAGCACTCATCAAAAACGGTCTATTTATCCTGCCAAGGCGATGACCTGAGTTCAAGGCCCAGGCAGTTTCTCCTAATCGCTTGAATTGACAGTGATCTAGAGGGAACTGCTACCACATTGCTACCGATCAGTACGATACACAGTGTTCCCTGACCGCGTGCAGAACTGGGGCTTCCCGTCTCCCTCAATCGCGGGAATCAAGTGTCCAGGTCGACGGTGATGCTAATCCTTTTATGGCCGAGCTATTTCGGGGGTTTCCTTTTGAGCGGTTCCTTTTCAGAGTGCCTGTTCACTGGCCGGCTATAAAGCGATCCTTCTCGATGTAAAGAGGCGAGTCAACATCTTGATAAGCCGTAGGAACTGCTGCAGCGGTGGGTGTACTCATCCACGTATGAGGCAGGCGGACTATACATTTGCAAATTGTCCCGATCCTTCTGATAATCCGTAATCTGGAACCCACGGGAATCGTTAATTCAGACCGTTCTGCCAATCTAAGCACACCCCATGAAAGCATTACTGCCGGTCGCGCTAGCCATAAAAACGACCATCAGCGTTTTACTGATCACTTTTATCCTGTTCGAAGCCGTACTGCGCCTCTATCACTTCGTCAATCCCCTTTTTGTTTTTCCGGACAACTCGGATAATCGCTTTCGAGGAAAGCCCTATGGCGATGATTATGATTTCACCCTGAACTCAAAGGGCTTCAAAGACATTGAGTTTCGCAGCGAGAAGGTCAATGGAACCCGCCGATTAGTTGGAATAGGCGACTCTTTTGTGTTCGGTACTGTTCCATACAAATATAATTTTCTGACCGTGTTCGAGGAGGAATGGAACAGGGCGCAAACCGCGTCTCCTATCGAAGTATTCAATATGGGCATACCAAGCACCAGCCCACGCCAATATCTATCAGTGCTCATTAAAGACGCTCTCCCGCTCCAACCAGATGCCGCACTCGTGTTCATTTATATTGGTAACGACTTCATTGAGATTTCTAAGAAGCCGTTGCTCCAGCACTCATTTGTCATCGCAGCTGGTAAATTTGTATTCGATCTCATCCGCCATTTAGAAGACGGCGTGACGCCCCACAGTCGTACGTCACAGTACAAAGATGATGCAGCTACATTATCGGTGGACAAGTTTCTAGAGATTGAAACAGGTCGCAGTGATATCTATGCGCTAGACAGCAAGCTGCTGCCCGAGCGTCTGCCTCGTGTGATGTATTTTGTGGACGAAATAAATAGGGTGTGCAAAGAGAAAGACATTGCGTTGTATATTGTGTTGATTCCAGACGAGGTGCAGATTGATCCAAAGTTGCAGCAAGATGTCCTTGCGGCTCTTCAATTGCCAACTAACATGTTCGATTTTGACCTGCCAAACAAACGGCTTGCACAGGAGTTACAGGGTCGCGGCATTAAGCATCTAGATCTTCTGCCAGCATTCAGAGATGCTAGTAGAGAAGAAAGAAGACTTTATATTCCCAGGAACACCCATTGGAACATTGAAGGGAACCGCCTGGCAGCGGCTCTTCTCATTGAATTTCTCCGTCACGAATTAAGTACGTCGTGAGCGCACAAAACCTCACGAAGAGGACGGACAGGATCTTTCCCTTTTTCGGCAAGAGGATCCCAAATGAGTACCCGCCTGCCTGAAAAGCCGGCGGTCTTTCCACGATCGCATCTTGTTCAAAGTTGCGATAACTTGCCGCGTTTTTCACTTCTTTGCATCCTAGAGATTTGATCTGATTGCAATCCGTTGGGTCCGTGAAATTCGAAACCCGTTGTCCACCCAAGCACTTCTCTTTGTAACTTGTGCGTATCCCTGTCGTTTCGCTAACTCAAGTGCCGAGATAGGTTGGCCCTTGCGCCGAGGTGGTCAAGAAGCGGCTTGCAAGATGGTCATGTTGTGGATCTGCCGGCGAAAGCTAAACAGAATTTGCAGAGGTGTAAAGAAGCCGATCCAACACGCCTGACCGGGAAACTAGGGCAGACCCAAGCCTTGGATGATCTTTCCAGTTTCAGCATCCACACGAAGGCGCCTGGACTTATTGAAGGCATCGATGATCTCGATATCATAAAAGACGCGGGTCCCAGACTGCCCAAGCTGGGCTGCCACGGCTCTTCCAGGTCCGTTCTTCTCCGCAATTTGCGCGGCTTGCGCGAGCGTCACCGTGGCGTGACGCAGCCAGTAGCCTTTTCCGTGCTCCTCCGCACAAGCCCACAACGTTATGGCAGACAATCCGATCAGCAGCTTCCAGAGTCCGCGCATGTGTTATCCATTGTGCACAGTATCAGACGATATGGTCGGCGTGTATCGCTCCTGTATCAGGCTCGACAAGCCGCCGGCAGTCCTGGGCTTGCAGTGTTATTAGGGCACTTCGCAGCTCGGGCAGGAGGCAACATGGCGAGAAGCGGTGGAGTCCTCGGAGTCTACGAAGGTAGGACCGGGGCGATCGATAGAGCATCGACTTCACCGCCTTTCGTGGCACTCGCCATACGTCTGCCATCCCGCGGAGGACAAACCGGAGGAAGCCTGAAGGGAAGGAGCCGCACCTCGAGATAAGATTGCAGTCTGTCCATAACTCGTGTGTCTTATACGGTTCGATAAGGATTCTTGGCTTGTCATAGCAGGTGTCTCAGCTAAAGACCAATATTTCCGAGAATTCGAAAACAATGACGCATAGTCTGCTAGAGACAAAGCTCGTGAGTTTTCAACCTGAAGGCCCGATAAGCGTGTAATGGCATGTTTTCAATTGACGCCAGTTCATACATGAGTCCAGAATACAGCTCACTTCTTACCTCAGATGCCGCCGGCCTCCTGGAAGGCCCGACCGCCGACATACTGACAAGGGCGGTTGTGCATGGCGGACCCTAAATCCATTCTCCTGATCGACGGTAGTGCCCGGGATCGACGGTACTATGGCAGTGTGGTCCAAGGCGCGCTCCCCGATTGCCTTATCTTGGAAGCTGAGAACGGAGAGGACGGGCTTAAACTTTTCCAGTCGAAGTCGATTGATTGCGTGATTCTCGAACTTGCGTTGCCCGACATTCATGGGACCGATTTGCTTAAACAGCTAGCCGTTCCGGCTTGCTTGCCTCGAAGGCCAATTATCGTACTGACTCGACTCTTTTATCCGACTATCCTAACAATCGCTAGGGAAAATGGCGCCACAGCAACGTTCGTCAAGAAGGTGACTTCTGAACAAGCCTTACAGGATGCTGTGCTCGCGGCCCTCTCGACTATTCCTGCTTCATCAAGCGCTGAGAAAGGTTGATGAAAGAGTAGAGTCCTCCAAAACATTTCCCACTTCTACTATTACGTGGATCATGTACGACACTCGCCAGATTTCCTCATCGACGAACCGAACCTTTTCACGGCAAAGGCAATCCGTTCCGCTGACGTCAAAGCATAAGGGTCAATGCGTGCTAAAACGTTTGGCTCGTCATCGATGGAGAGACCACATCCTGAGTAGCCTGGGGTGGTATCCTTGGCAGTGCTGCCGATGCCATAGGACTTCATATCTTCGCTTCCGCTTTTGATCGTCGAACAATTTCCTTTCACAGCCGTCACTGGACTACTAGCTCTGTCGGGCGCGCATTCTTACATTCCACTCACGAGCCAATTTTTGCGCATCAGCGATTTAGACGATTCCCTTTTTACCATCGTGATACCCATGTGGAGTGGCCAGGTTGTACCCACATATGTGCTTGCACAAATATCCTGAGTAACACCATGCGCTGTATGATAGAGACGGCCGATCATGAACACCGCACCGCCATGATCAGCGGCGAGACTACACCAGCATAACGCCTCTGGTCGGAGTCCATTCCTCGAATCAGCAGCACGCGAGATGGTTTTCAACGTCTGGAGAGCTATGCGTGAACTCACTTGCCGAAGACAACGTTGCCTTTGAAAGCGGGTGTCGGTAGTGAAACTCCTGCCAGCTTCTTGCACAAGACAAATATCCACTGTAGTCCAAAAGCTGGGGGAACCACCGGACGCAGAATAAACCACACGCGTGACCGAGTTGAATTACTCCGGTTTCGAGACTGGTGGTGGGAGCACTAATGGTTCGGTCGGTTGAGTTGGATGAGTTGGGGGGGGTGGAGTAGTGGGTCGTTGAAGCTTTTCAATGACGTCTTGTTTCAATCTCGTCGGCTCTTCGACGCGGTTTTCGCGCTGCAGCGAATTCAGTTCGGCGGACTTGCGCGCATTGAGATCCACCATGTCCACCTCATCTCTCACCAGGGAGGGAGTCAGGAACACGAGCAAATTGAGTTTTTCAGATTGCCGGCTTTGGAATCGGAAGAGCCACCCCAACAGCGGAATATCTCCCAACAGCGGAACCTTGCGTTCACTGAGGGTCAAGTTATCCCGCACTAACCCGCCCACAACCAAGGTCTGACCGTCCTTGGCTATGGTGGTGGTCTCCATAGAACGTTTGGTCGTCGTCGGTCCCACCGGGACCGTCGCAACCCCTGTGCCGATGGTCTGGGCGACGGCTTCCGCAATGGCGGTGATTTCCTGCTTGATTTCGAGGCGGATCAAGTCATTTTCCAGTACTTGTGGAGTCAACTCGAGCGTGACGCCCACGTCCTTCCGTTCAATCGTCACGAGCGTGCCGCCGGTGATGCCCTGCGCCTGGCCTGTCGGAAAGGGTCTGTTTTCACCCACGACAATCTTGGCCTTCTGATTGTCGGCCGCCAATACCTGTGGAGTCGAAAGCACGTTCGTGTCCGTCAGACTCAGAAGAAGTTGTAAGAACGCCCGGATGTTGATGGTATTGAGTACCGACACTGCTCCGCCTGTCGAGGTCCCCGCTGCGATACCACTGATGGTCTGTGCGATCGTCGCAATATCCTCAGGCGCTCGGTTAATGCTGCCGATGCCTTGGAACTGGCCGCTCTTTCCGGCCGCCAAAACCTGAACCGGGTCGGTGCCGATTTGCCGGAGGCGATCGACTTGCACCTCCAAAATCACGGCTTCGACGAACACCTGCTTTCGTCGGCCATCGAGGTCGCGAATGACCGATTGGAGTCTCGCGTAGGCCGACTTCGTCGAACTGATGATGATGGAATTAGTCGCCTTGTCGGCAAATACCTGGACGGGAGCTTCAAATTCGGTCAAGGGCCTGATCGGCGGCCTGATTCCGGGCGTTGTCTGTGAGACCGTCTGCGAGCGGGCGACCAAGTTCGTTAAGACCGCCGCCAAATCCGTGGCATTGGCGTGTTTCAGTTTATAGACGAAGACGCCGCGTTCCGGTGGAAGTTCGCCCATCTGCACAATCTGAGTTACAGGTCCTCGCGGCACAACAGCCAGCCGGCTGACTTCGAGTGCGGACACGAAGAGGCTGTAAGCCTGATCCGGCGTCACCTTGGTCGGAGAAAACACCGTGATCTTTCCGCCCGCTTTCTTGACCGCATCGTCTAAGACGAAATTTTTCCCTGTGAGCTCGCTGATGAACCGCACGAAAACGGAAAGTTCGACGTCGTTGAAATCCAACGCCACCCGAGAATTGCCGTTGGATTGTGCCGCAACAGACAGAGGGACCAGCAGTCCGAATGTCACGCAGCACACCCAGACCCGGAGAGGTCCGCACCACGAACGAGACGGAATCTGTGGGAAGACCCGCAGAAGGCGGGGTAGGCGGGCGCCGGACCGAAACTGTGTCATCCGCTCAGTCCCGATAGTGGATGGAGGAAAAGCATTTGGCCAGACGGTAACACAAGGCACTGCTGGACACAACCAATTGGGGCTTCCATACTCCGGCCAGACCGGGCCGCGATCTGTCGCACTTGCCCATTCTCGGTCCTGCTGTGCAAATTTGAAGTGGTCTTGTCCGATTCCGTTGTCACGACCCGCCGTAACTTAAGAGAAACAAAGAGAAAGAGCAGTGACAGCGTGGGGCACGATGGCATCAGGATTGCAGATCTGTCACCAGTTTCCCCCATTAGTCATCCCGGTACGTCTGGCGGAGGCGCACCACGGCTGAAACCAGCCGTCAGAGCCGGTTTGCATTGAACCTAATCTGCTAAGGTTAAAACGTGCGGATAGACAAGCGCTCCTCTCAACGGACCGATAAAAAGGCACCCTCACGAGTGCATAAGCGGGGTGTCGTCGGATACAGCAAGAAGACCGCGCTGCTCGAGGAAGCGATCACGCACATGAACACCGGCAAGTACGGCCGGTCGTCCGCTGCTCTCAAAGAACTGCTCGCGCTCGATCCGCAGAACACCGAAGCCCGCCGATTGTTCGCCACCCTCCATCTTCGGCTTGGGAGTCTGGTCACTGCCAGACAAGCCTTCGAGTCACTCGCCAACGAAGCGATTGGGCGCCAGGATTACTGGCTGGCCGAGTCCCTGCTGGGAGAATACTTGGCCGCCGGTCCTCGTTGCGTCCCCTTCCTCGAGCAGCTCGCATACGTCTATCAGGAAAAAGGTGACGAATTGGCGGCCGTCGGCGAGCTCGGCAAAGCCATTGAAATCCTGCGAGATGATCCAGACCCCGACAATCCGCAGAAAGCTGCGCAACTCTACTCGAAGATCAGGGAATTGGCGCCCGCAAGCTCGGTGGCCATGCAACTGGCTCCCTTGTTCGACGTGCAGACCGGAGAGTTCCTGGTCTGCCCGTCCGCTCAGTCACCTGCGCACGCTGATGCCTCGTCGTCACTTGCTGATGCATCGGCTGCAGCCCACGTGGATCACCCCCTTCCCGAAGTGATGCCTTGGGAAGTGACCGAGGAAACGTCTCCGGTTCCCGACTCTGAAGCGAGCCTCGCTGCATCCTACGCGGCAAGTGAAGAGGCGGCTCTATCCACGTCCTGTGTAATCGAAGATGTCGGATCCCTGGACCAAACGGTGTCGGAGCCCGTGCAGAGCACGCCTGTCGATGAACCACCGCTCTCGTTCACGCTGAGGACAGAGGAGACTCTCCTTGAGCCCTCTGCCGACGCTTCGGACACGACGACGGTGCCGAGCGAATCGGTCTTGCCGCAAGCCTGGGGCGGTATGCCCTCGCACATGCCGTGGGAGCAGATGGCTGACGCCTCGATACGGATCATTGAACCTGAAAGTCCCCCTCCAGATCCGGGCTTGCTCGAATCGATCCTGTCCTCATTGCGAACTGAAGATACTAGCGTCGCTTCTGAGGGGCCGGTTGCAGAGGCAACAGCGTCTCAAGTGGAGGCCGAGGAGCCGATGGCGTCAGCACCCGCACCGGTCACGGATGGCGATATTGCATTCGTCTCCCTGTCGTCACCGATGCCTTGGGAGCAAGTTTCCGATGCGGCCATGCAGATTCCTGCAGAGGAGCCTACGCCTCTTCCTCTTGTCGAAGACCGGCCGTTCCATATCGCGACCGCTGAACCCGAGCCGTCTGCTTTATCCACCGCGGGTGACTCTTGCCCGTTCCAGCCGGCGACAGACCAAGGCGCGTCTCCGTCGTCCGACTCGAATCCTCCAGCAGATTCTCCGCCGCTGCCGTCAGCGGACAGCGCAAAGCCCGCCTCCTTTTCATGGAATTCAGTGTTTGATAAGGCGTGGGAATTCACATCAGGAACCATGGCGCCGAGTCCCCCGGTTCCTTCTCGAATAGATCCCGAGCCTCGTAGTCAAGGGCAGCCGGGCGAAGCTGCGCCGCTTCCAGTAACAGCAGATGGCCCTGTTTCGGAACAGTCGATCGCAGTCGAATGCTCGCCTCCTATAGAGACGCCCCTCTCACCACTCGAGCCCGCAGTGTCTGCTTCGTCTTCGGCCGTCGTCGAAGAAGGCGCCATACATGAATACGTCGTCGAGTCGACGTCTCCACCGGCAGTTCCGTCTGAACATTGGAACACCGGCGAGGTGGCGATACAGGTGCATCGACCTTCCAAGAAGCACAAACGTTCGAGACACGGACCGGAGGAGGCTGAGCCGAAGGCTTCCCCAGCTGCTGCTCCCACGACGGAGTCCTTATCCGATGAACTCAGTCAGACCAAACGGGAATGGATATCGGCCTCCGACGAGGCAGCGCCCCTCATTGAAGAGCCTGTCTCAGTGTCGCCAGATACCCGTCCGGACTGGATGCAGGCCACGGATGCAATTACTTTCGATAGGCCGGCGCCGCCACCTGCCGCAACATGGAGCGACGCACCGGCCGTGACGGCGTCCCCTGTAGAGGTAGAGGTTGCTCCATCTGCCGCCGCCTCAGCCGTCGACATGTTGTTTGCACGGAGCGGACCCATCGATGACGCCCGTCCGCATGTGTCTTTGTGGTCGAAGCCGGCTCCTCGTTTGATCGCTCGCCTGCATCGGATCCGGATCAGCATCTGGTCGTTCATCTGGTCATGCTTTTCCACGACGCGGTCTCTCACCTTTCTCGTGTTGATGACTGCCGTGGCTGTCGTGGTGGTGGTCGCCGCAGGCCTTGCTGCGATAGGGTTGACATGGATGGCCATGGAAGATGCGCCAAGTCCGCTGTATCAGAACTTGACCATTAGCCCGCCACGAACGATCACGGATGCGAAAAAGAACGGCTATCTTCTGTTGTTGGGATTTGACGCCCCGGCAGGATTGGATCCTCTGCAAGTCGGGTACGAGCGCAAACCTGGCCTGCAGGACAAGACGGCGGCACAGCTCTGCTCGGCAGGCGACGAGGCGAAAGACACAGGATCAGCCGGCGCTTCAGGGCAGGTCGTCAGAGGATGGGTCCGCAGCGGTGACTTCTTGTCGCAAGTCAAAGGACAGAGCGGGAGCATTCGCTCGTTCGTCTCGCGTGAATCCGTCACGCTTGCACGCTACCAGCAGTGGCTCGCCATGCCGTTCGATGATTGGGGATTTGGACAATCGCTGAGCCCCAATTGCTCACGGGTCTTGCTGGCGCACCGCCTCTTCGTGCTGGAAGGATTCAATCAAGATCTTTCCAGCGGAATCGATCGACTGGAAACCGACATGCAGTCGTGGCGAGCCGCGCTGGGACAATCCAAGACCTTAGCCATGAAAATGCTTGCCGTCACGGCGGTGCAGGATGATGCCTCGGTAGCCTCGGGATTGTTGAGCCGCGCAGAGTTGGACGGAGCGGCCCTAGCGCGGCTGACGAAGATGGTGCGCCCTCTCGATCAGGCTGAACTCTCGGTACGCTGGCCCATGCACAGCCAATTTGTGTGGGCCACCAAATCGGTTTCGGCCGAACTCAAAGACGACCAGACTCGAGACCGTCCATGGCATGCGACCATGGCGTCGGCAATGCGACTGCCCATTCAGCGCAGAGCGAATGCCTACGCCGAATATTATGAAGCGGCGAACAAGGCGGTGGCCGGAGGCCGTTACACGAACCTCCCGAAACTCTCATCCTTTGTACGGACGCCTCCTTCGGGGGTAATGGATTATCTCGTCAATCCGGTTGAGCACATTGTCGGAGTCGAGCCTCTTCCTTCATGGGACCCGTACGTCATGCGGATAGTCGAGGCCGATGCCGAACTGCGTTTGGCCGGACTCCAGGCCTGGATTCGGAGAGGTCCGCAAGAAGGCGATGTTCTCACGCGGTTGGCCAAAGCCGGCCAAGCCTCCTACGACCCTTTCACCGGCCTGCCAATGCTGGTCAACCAGCGGAAAGGACTCATCTACAGCGTCGGGCGCGACGGCAAGGATCAAGAAGGGGACAACACTCGTGACCTGGCCGTACCTATTCCCATCGTTTCATCTTCAGACTCCAGACGGGCTCCGCTTTCTCCTCCGGTTCGATAAACACAACCTATCTGCAGCCTGGTTCACCTCGGTGCGTCCGTTCCCGGCGTCGGACGGGCGGATGTACGCTTGACAGGGTCCGGGGTATTCCACACAATCCTGCGGAGCCGTTCCGCCTCCGGAGGGATACCATGAAACCACATTCGACCTCGCGCCTCCGGCAAGGAGCCCATTCAACCGGACCGATACCCACCCAAATTGTCTCGAACGAGGAGTTCACCCCATGGCCACGTACGCCGGAACAAGCTTTAGTCGAGGAGGCCGTGGTCAGAACGAGCCGCAAGGCGGCCGTGCGCCTCGGCATGACTCGCCGGCATTTTCTCAAGACCTCGGGCGGGATGGCGGCGGCATTGCTCGCCCTGAATTCGGTGTTCGGCCGTTTCTTCGAAGTCTTCGAGGCCGAGCTGTTCGAGCCGGCAGCTTTCGCCGAGCAACAGGGCGCTTCCTACTTCGTCTTCGATGTCCAGACCCATTATGTCAGCACCGGCTATGATCCGTCTGATTCGGAAGTGCGCCGTCGCGGGGCGGTGTCTAAAGAGGCTCTGCTGGGATTGAGGCGGAGAGCGCGTGACTCGGGACTCAATCCTCGACTCACGGCCGACCGTGGCACGATCGATGATCTCTCTTGGCAAAACTTCGTCAAGGAGGTGTTCCTTGACAGCGAAACGTCGGTGGGGCTGATCAGCACCCCTCCAGGACCCTATCCGCAAGAAGCGGTGGTGCCGCCAAAGGAAATGGCGCATATCAGAGATGAGCTCAATCGCCTCGCCGGATCCCAACGGATGCTCGCGCACGGGTTGGCCACACCGCAATTGGGTGCGACGGATTTGGAGTTCATGGCGCAGCAAGCGGAGCAACTGAAAATCGATGCCTGGAAATGCTATACCGGCTCGTGTCCGAGAGGCTTCGACCACGGCTGGTGGATGGACGATGAGAAGATCGCGTACCCGATGCTGGAACAGGCAAGAAGGCTGCATGTGCCACGTGTGTGCGTGCATAAGGGATTACCGCTCGGTCCGGTCCCTGATTACAATCACCCGAGGGATCTCATCAAGGCTGCCAAGGACTTTCCGGACATCGATTTTCTCGTCTACCATTCCGGCATGAAGAGCGCTCAATCCATTGATGAGGTGTTCGGCAAGACCGGCGAAATACCCTGGACGACTGAATTCTGTCGAATGAAGCAAGCGCATCCGGGCCTGAAAAACATTTATATGGAGCTTGGCTCGACCTTCGGTCAGTTGGTCACCAGTCATCCACTGGTCTGTGCGCACTTGATAGGCCAGATATTGCAAGCGTTCGGTGACGATCACGTGCTGTGGGGAACCGACTCGATCTGGTATGGAACGCCTCAGTGGCAAATCGAAGCGTTTCGCCGCTTCCAGATGCCGGACCACTTGATCGAACAGCATCACTACCCGTCGCTCACACGAGAGGTAAAGGCGAAGGTTTTCGGATTGAATGCCGCACGTCTCTTCGCTGTGGATCCGGCGGCAACAAGGCAGGGCATTCCCAAAGACTACGTCGGCCGGCTTCGTCTGAGTTATCTGGAGGAGGGACCGGAACCCAGTCACAGGTTGTACGGATGGGTGGCGACGTAGGAACACGGGTGGGATGAGGAGAAAGAGATGAAGCACGAAATTTTGTATCCAGGGGCTTTCCCGATGGTGCGGGTGGAATTGGCAGCCGGAGAGACGATCAAAGCCGAGTCGGGTGCAATGGTCGCCTCTTCCCCGACGATCGACATCGAAAGCAAAATGGAAGGTGGTTTTCTCGGCGCACTCTCCCGGAAGCTGCTCACCGGCGAAAAATTCTTCTTTCAGACGTTGCGGGCCAGTCGTGGCGCGGGGGAAGTGTTGCTCGCGCCGACCGTCCCGGGTGAAATAGTTGTCATGGAACTGGACGGTCTCAATGAATACATGGTGCAAAAAGACGGGTTTCTCGCCGGCTCCGAATCGATCAAGATCGAGAGTCAGATGCAAAGCCTCAGCCGAGGTCTCCTTGGTGGAGAGGGATTTTTCATTCTGAAAGTCAGCGGCAAGGGGTCGTTGATTTTAAATAGCTTCGGCGCCATCCATAAGATCGAACTGAAACCTGATCAGGAATATATCGTCGATAACAGCCATCTCGTTGCCTGGTCGGGGACCACCTCCTATCACATAGAGCGCGCGGCTTCGGGCTGGGTGGCGAGCTTCACATCGGGCGAAGGATTTGTTTGCCGTTTTCGCGGGCCGGGGGTCGTGTACATTCAAAGCCGTAATCCCGGTAGCTTTGGCGCGTGGGTGCGCCAATTTATTCCAGTGAGCGAATAACTTGGGTTCAGCAA
>DASTQY010000339.1:0-8301 GCA_035761525.1 Nitrospira sp.
TCGATCCACGAGGTCTTGCCGGCGCTCTTCGGGTCAATGTTTTGTGTGGTCGTTGAGTCCATTTCGCTTATGCACTTGCGATATTGACGTACAACTGCTCTCCCCGTTTGATGATCTGAAACCGGTCGAGCGGCCGGGGGGGTGGACCGGCAATGTTGACGCCGTTCTTGTCGAAGGTGCCTTGATGGCAGGGACAGACGAATTGTTCACGTTCTTTGTTCCAGGACACCAGGCACCCCAGATCCGTGCAGCGCCGGGAAAACGCTGCCACGCCATCCTGCGTCTTGAGCACGAGTATTTTTTGGCCCCCGAGATCCATTGGCACCGCATCGCCGAGCGGAATGCGTGTCTCAGCGCCGATCAACACCGTCTCCGGCTGCTTGTCGGTCCTGGTGGGCAGCAGAAACTGCATAAAACGGAACCCCAGCGTGCCGATACCGAACAGCATCCCGAACCCCATGACGGCCTGACTGAGAAAACGCCGACGGCCCACATCGTCATGAACAATGGCCATATCTACCCCGTGTAACCTTTCTCGCCATGCTGATCGAGGTCCAGTCCCATCGACTCCGCTTCCTCGTCGACACGCGGTGCTATAAACCACGTGAGAACATGATAGAGCAGCCACGTCACTCCACCCGCAACGGCCCATCCCGCCAGCGCAGCCACCACTTGGACAAAGAATTGATAAGGGTATCCATAGAACAACCCGTCGCTGCCGCTCGCATTGATCTCAGTGGACGCAAACAGTCCGGTGGCGATCATTCCCCAGGTGCCTCCGACCCCGTGCATCCCGAAGACGTCCAACGAATCGTCGTAACCCAGGATGACCTTGACATAATTGACCACCATGTAGCAGAGGCCTCCGGCTCCGACGCCGATGACGATCGCCGACAAAGGACTCACATAGCCCGCCCCCGGAGCGATTGCGACCAACCCCGCGACGGCCCCGCTCATGGCCCCCAACGCGGTCGGCTTGTCGCGTTGCAGCCATTCGGCCGTCATCCATGCGAGCGTCGCAGCAACCGCCGACAACTGAATGGTCACGAAGGCATTCGTCACGCCCGCCATCGAAAGATCTGCGGAGGCGCCGGTGAATCCGAACCAGCCCACCCACATGAACGCTGCCCCGCAGAAGGAAAACGGCAGGTGATTCGGCATCATGTCGGATCGTCCATACCCTCTCCGCGGTCCGATCAGGATTGCCATTACCAGCGCGGTGACGCCGGCGCTGATGTGGATCACGGCGCCGCCGGCGAAATCCAGGCATCCGAGCCTGGTCAACCACCCGCCTCCCCACAACCATTGCGCCAACGGCACGTACACCGCTACGACCCAGCACAATCCGAAAATTAGAAAGAATGAAAAGCGAATACGTTCAACGACCCCTCCTGCCACTAGGGCCAGCGCCACGGACGCCATCATCCCCCGATGAAGCGAGAGCAATGCATCTAAACGTCCTGTTGAGCCCCCGGTTGCCCCCGATACCGCCAGACCATTTCCGACGAGGCCCCAAGCCAGCGACACCACCGCCAGTGCAAGGAATGGCAGCGCCATCGTGTTGATGACGTTTTTCCTTCTCACCATGCCGCCGTAAAAGAGCGCGACTCCTGGCACGACCAGCGCCAACAGCGTCGTCGAGATCAACAGCCAGAGGATCTGATCGGCCGGTTGCGTCATTTGCGAACTGCCAACGAGACTTGGTATTCACGGGGTCCGATGAGCTCAAGCGAGATGTCGCGGGACCGGCTCAAATGATCGACGGCCATCAGGACCTGCGCCCAGGTGAATTCCGGCAGCTCGCACAAGGCATCGAGCGTCTGCGGTCCATCTCGGCGCAGCACCTCCAGCAGCCGCCGCTTGCAGGCCGACGTGTCAGGTCGCATTTCTTGGGTCATGATCATGCCTTCCTCCTTTATGAATACGCCCGCTCATTGTGTTGACTGATGTCCAATCCCATTCGCTCTTCTTCCGCCGGGACACGTAATCCCACCGCCCGATCCACGATTTTTAGAATGGCCCAGGTACCGCCCGCCGAGAAAAGCCCGACAACAATGACGGTCAACCCCTGCACGGCAAAAAAGCCGGCATTGCCGTGCAACAGGCCATCGACACCACCTGCGTTGACCGCCTTCGTCGCAAGAAGACCCGTGAGCAGGATGCCGCCTATCCCGGCCACCCCGTGGATGCCGACCACGTCCAACGAATCGTCATAGCCGAATCGTGCCTTCTTCATGATTGCGAGATAGGACAGGATTCCGGCGGCCATCCCCATGAAGAGCGCGGAGGACGGCTCCACATATCCCGCTCCAGGCGTGACCATGGCCAAACCGGCAACAGCGCCGCTCGCAAGACCCAGGACCGTGGGAGTTTTCCGGTGCCACCATTCGACTGCCATCCAGCTCAGTGCGGCCGTGACCGCCGCCGTATGCGTCGCCACAAATGCCACGACAGCCGTTTCATTTGCCCCTAGGGCGCTGCCGGCATTGAACCCGAACCACCCGACCCACAACAGGCCCGTGCCCAACAGGACCATCGGCAGATTGTGCGGCGCCATATAGTCTGTGCCGTATCCCTGCCGGGCGCCTAAGACGATTGCACAGACCAATGCGCTGATACCGGAGCTGATGTGCACAACCGCGCCGCCGGCAAAATCCAACGCACCGAGCCCTGCCAGCCATCCTCCGCCCCAGACCCAATGCGCAATGGGACAGTACACGGCAAGAGACCACAGGACGGAGAAGCACAGCAGCGCGCTGAACTTCATCCGCTCCGCAAAGGCACCGGTGATGAGCGCTGGTGTAATTGCCGCAAACATCAACTGAAAGACCATGAAGGCTTGGTGCGGGATGGTGGGACCATACACGGCATGCGGCGTTAATCCGACGCCGTTGAGTCCGGCCCAGGCGAGACTGCCAATCACTCCGTTCACATCCGGCCCAAATGCGAGACTGTAGCCGATAAGCACCCACAGAAGGCTTACGAGACAAAGAATGACAAAGCTGTGCATGATCGTAGCCAGGACGTTCTTACTGCGTACGAGCCCGCCATAGAACAGCGCCAGGCCTGGGACGATCATGGCCAGGACGAGGGCGGCCGAAAGCAGGACCCACGCCGTGTCCGCTCCGCTAATCACCGTCGCCGCTGCTGTCTCCGCCGAACATTCATTTGGAACGATGATGCCGGCGCAGACAGCAAGACCGCTCATCCATTCGCGACTCCCGATCCGTGTCTTCATACGTCGCTCGCCTCTCCTTACCATCTCGCTGCCCACTGCAAACACAAAGGCGTCCGCCATTCTTCGGGAATGACGGACGCCTTTGTCCGTTGACGTTTGCACCGGACGGACTCAAGACGACATTGTCTCAATCCGTCCGCAACGCAGAAATTGTCGATCCGATGTCTTCAGTTCCTCCTGTCCGCCATCTTCATCTTAAAACGTCTTGTACTCGAGCCACTTGCCGTTCAGCGTGATCTTGCAGCGCGCTTCCCCTTGGCTTCCCGTAACTTTTTCCATATCGAGCGTGAAATCGATCGCGCTCATGATTCCGTCGCCGAACATTTCATTCGCCTGCTCGCGCATCGAATCACCGTACACACCGATAATCTCCATCAGACGGTATTTGAACGGATCGGTTGTGTTCGGGAAATCCGTCCGAACGGGAAACTTGCTTAACGATGTCGTCAATTCCGCATCCAATCCCAGGAGATCACCGACCTTTTTGGCTTCCTCGGGCGGCAGCTTGTGCGTCCCTTGTAGAACCGCTCCTACGAATGTTGGATTCCGACCGACGGCTTTTGCCACCTCGGCGATCGTGACTTTTTTGGCAAGTCGCTTGGCTTTGATCGCCTTCCGAATCTCGTCCTTCTCCATGCGCCCCTCCTGTGTGTGCAATCGAGCGTCGAGCCCTTCAGTGAGTTACGAGAGAATCTTCTTCGAAATTGACCACCACGGGGGTGCCATTGGTGCCAGGCATCATACCCTCGCCGCCATGTTTGGCATGTCGGACGAGGAAGTGGATGATATGGTTTCTGATTTTGTAATAATGCGGATGTTCAATGATCGTTTCTCTCGATCGCGGACGCGAAATCGACACGTGCACTTCCTCGGCAATGCGCGCCTCAGGTCCGTTGGTCATAAGCAGGATTCGATCGGACAGGAGGATCGCCTCGTCCACGTCGTGGGTGACCATGAAGACGGTATTTCTCGAGTTATTCCACATTTGAATCAATTCTTCCTGAATGACTCCACGCGTCAGGGCGTCGATCTGCGCGAACGGCTCGTCCAGCAGCAGAACTTTAGGCTCAATGGAAAATGCCCTGGCGAGACCCACGCGCTGTTTCATTCCACCCGATAACGCCACGGGCCGCTTGTTCTCCGCTCCCTTGAGGCCCACCAACTGAATGTACTTGGTCACGTGGGCGCTCACCTGCTCACGGCTCCAGTCGGGATAGGCGGAGCGGACGGCCAAGGCAATGTTCTCGAAGACGGTCATCCACGGCATGAGCGCAAAATTTTGGAACACCACCATGCGATCGAGGCCCGGTCCGCTCGCCTCACGGCCATTGAGGATAATTCCGCCTTCCGTCGGCGTCTCCAACCCGGCGATGATATTGAGCAAGGTGCTCTTGCCGCAGCCGGAATGCCCGATGCAGGTCACGAACTCCCCTTTTTCGATCTTGATTGTGGCATCTTTAAAGATGCACACCTGCCCTGCCCCGGACGGGTTCGAGAAATATTTGGTCACGTGGTCGATGAGCAAAAATGACATGGATTACTCCTGATAGGTGACATATCCGGCCAGTTTATTGAAACCGGAATCGAGGATGACGCCCACGACTCCCACGACCAGGATGGCGAAAATCACGCCTGCAATGTCGAGGTTGTTCCATTCGATCCAACTCAAATATCCGACACCGAGTTCGCCAAGCAGCATTTCTGCAGGCACCACGGCCACCAGTGCACTGCCGAACGAGATTCGCAGCCCGTTCACGATAGTCGGAGCGGCTCCCGGCAGGATGACTTTAAACAGACGCTCGACCCACGACAGCTGCACGATCGCCGCAACGTGCAGATACTCTTTTCTCAAGGAACTGACCCCGAACGCCGTCGTTGCCAGGGTGGGCCATACCGCCGCCATGAAGACGACCAGCACGGCGGTCCACTTGGGATCCTTGACCGTGTAGAGCAGGAGCGGCATCCAGGCCAATGGAGAAATCGGCTTCATGATCTGGATGAATGGATTCGCGGCCCGGAAGAGCACCTTGTTGAGGCCCAGGATGACACCGAGCATGATGGCGATGACGGACGCCGCCAGAAATCCCCCGGCGAACCGCGACACGGTGTAAAACACCAAATAGGCGATCCCATGATCGTTCGTGCCTTTTTTGACAAAAGCCTCGGACAGTTCCTCGCGCGCCTTTGCGAGCACGGCCAAAGGCCCGGGAATCCCGCTGACCTTCTCCTTCTCCGGATTCCAGGCATAGCTCCCATCGGGAGCTCGCACGATGTCGCCGTTAAATTCCATCATCTGGAGTTGCTCTTCGGTCAGCCCCCTCTGATCAAAAGATGACCGCAAGGTGAAGAAATGCCAGCTGAGCAGGAACAGCACGAGCACGAATCCTGCCATATACCACGGGTTTCCCTGCGACTGAGCAGCCATCCCTCCTCCTCGCTGATTCTGAACGTGTGAGGCGCTTCGCCACCGCGTCAGCCATCGCTTGGTCGAAGCGATCCCCGCCTGGAACAAGTGGATCGGAAGCTTCAGCGACGCTTCGACCCGTGCGGTCCGTGTCAGCTCAGGCAACATCGTGCGATTGGTCGATTCCATTATCTCTCCTCAGGCCATACTATGAATTTTGAAACTCTTGACGTAGGCATCCGCACTGTTGGAATCAAATTCCTTCCCCATGATCACATGTCTGGTGGTCGTCGATTGATGGGTCGCGTAGCCGAGTTCTTTGGCGATGCGGTCGCAATCCGCTGCCCGATAGACCTGCTCGGCCACCGACTTATAGTTCACGTCCCCTTTCAAGTGTCCCCACCGTTTCATTTGAGTGAGGATCCATATCGCCATCGAATGCCAGGGATACGGATCGAAGTCGATGCGGTTCGGTTCTTTTTTAATGTTACCCAGCCCATCCGCATAGGTGCCCGTCAACACCTGCTCCAGCACGGTGACCGGTTGATTCAGGTAGTTCGTCGGCGCGATCGCCGACGCAATTTCCTTCCGGTGCGCGGGATCGGACGCATAATGCGTGGCGTCGACGATCGCCCGCCACATCGCGAGAAACGTGTTGGGATACGTCGTCGCGAATTCTTTGGTCACCGTAAAAGCGCAGCAAGGATGCCGGTCCCAAATCTCCCGCGATAATTTGTAAATGAACCCGACATTTTCATAGACCGCTCGTTGGTTGAACGGATCGGGACCCAGATAACCGTCGACGTTGCCGGCCTTGAGATTGGCGACCATCTCGGGCGGCGGAACGACCCGAATCTGCACGTCCTTATCAGGATGGACGCCGCCTTCCGCGAGGAAATACCGTAGGAGGTAGTTATGCATGGAAAAATCGAACGGGACGCAAAACCGAAAGCCCTTCATCTCGGACGCCGTTTTCACGTTCTTGTGTTTGACGTGCAAGGTGATGGCTTGGCCGTTGATATTCTCAACAGCGGGCATGTAGATCGGCGTGGGGACAGATCCTGCACCCAAGGTGATGGCCAGCGGCATGGGAGTCAGCATGTGCGCGGCATCCACTTCCTTGTTCACGGTCCAATCGCGGATCATCGCCCAGCCGGCCGCACGTTTAACTGAAGCGTTCAGCCCGTGCTTTTTGTAAAAACCCAAGGGCTCGGCCATGATGATCGGCGTGCCGCAGGTGATGGGAATGAAGCCGATGCTCACATCCTTCTTTTCGGGCTTGCCGACAGGATCCGCCGCAAACGCTTTCAACGTCCTCAAAGGGAATATGTCAGCGACCAACGCGCTCAGCGTCGCGGCGCCCAGGCCGAGGAGGACTTGGCGGCGGGTCGGTCCGATGGCCTCGACCACCGCAGCGGTCACGGCCTGATCCAATGTCCGCTCGAAGTACTGTTCGGACGACAACGTCCCGTTTGTCTCGTCCTCGCTCAACTGTTCGTCCTTCAAGGCTCGCTCCTTTCGTCACGACCCTTTACCGCCGTCAAGACCAAAACAAAAGGCGTCCCTCTCTCGCTCGAGAGAAGGACGCCTTTGTCCGTCGTCAGCAGGTCTACAGCGACCTGCCCATCGTCTATTTCAGAACCAAAAAGGCGTCCGCCATTCTTTGGAGAATGACGGACGCCTTTGTCCGTTGCCTAACTTTTCAAGCCGTAGCAGGCGCCATTGCCTTGCTTAGCTTGTAGGAACTTGTAGCATGGTTGTTCCGTTGCCGTCAACCCTCCGCGCCGGATGCTGAAAAATCCCGCCAGCTTCGTTCTCGGATCGCTTAGAGACTCAACGTACGGCTCAAAGTACGCTTCGCCTCTGCGCTCCCTGCGGCCTTGCTGGACGGGCTTTTTCACCATCCTGCAAAGCTGGGTACCCGTCTCTTAGACGTCGTAGTACAGGAAAAACTCGAACGGATGCGGCCGTAACCGCATGGGATCGACCTCTTTGCTCCGTTTGTAGCCGATCCAGGCCTCGATCAAATCCTCCGTAAATACACCGCCTTTCAACAGGAATTTGTGGTCCTTTTCCAGATTGCTCAACGCTTCGTCCAGACTGCCCGGCATCGTCCGGATTTTGGCGGCTTCCTTGGCTTCCAGATCGTACAGGTCTTTCTCCGCTGGTTCACCGGGGTTGATCTTGTTCTCGATGCCGTCCAGGCCGGCCATCAACATGGCCGAAAACGCGAGATAGGGATTGGCGCCCGGATCGGGGAACCGGACCTCGATACGCTTTGCCTTGGGACTCGGTGAATACATCGGAATGCGGATGCCCGCGGAACGGTTGCGGCTTGAGTAAGCCAGCAAGACCGGGGCTTCAAATCCTGGCGTGAGCCGCTTGTACGAATTCGTCGTCGGATTTGTGATCGCCGCCAATGCGGGCGCGTGCTTCAGAATGCCGCCGATGTAGTGCAGGCACATCTGCGAGACGCCCGCGTACTCTTTCCCCGCAAAGAGCGGCTTCCCCTCTTTCCAGATACTCTGGTGCGTGTGCATGCCGCTGCCGTTGTCTCCAAAGATCGGCTTCGGCATGAAGGTGACCGTTTTACCGTGACGGCGTGCCACGTTCTTTACGATGTACTTGTACATCATCATCTTATCGGCCGTGCGCAGCA
>DASTQY010000340.1:0-2724 GCA_035761525.1 Nitrospira sp.
GGATGCCCTCTACGTCCTCCGGCACGGAGAAGCGACGTTCAGGCGGTTTACCGCGGCTGACGGTCTCCACGTCCAAACCTATACCGATCCGGCCAATGGCCAGCAAACGGTGAGCAACATCACCGCGATGGCGGGCGGAATCTCCAATGAGGTGTTCGTCGGCTACAGAGGTTATGAAGCACCTATTCCGCCTCCGGCGCCACCACCCTGCTGTGTCGCAAATGCGGATTTCAGCGATCCTCGTTGGCACCTCGGCCAGGCGGACAAGGTGACGCTCGATCCCGGCGGGGGGATTCAAGTTCGGCGGTATGAGTTTCTCTGCGATATCACCGTCAATTGCTGGGAAGAACGCTCTGCACGGCGGATGATCTTTGGGCATAATGGTACCGCAGCTGGACATTTGTTCATTGGATTCGATCATGGCGTTGCACACGTGTTCAACGACGTGTTCGGGGATCACACGCATATCGTGACATTCTGGCATTACGCCGACGGCAGAAACGTCATGCGAATGGGCGAGCACTATGGTCTGGCTCTGTATCCGAATGGTGAAATGATCGACGGCACCGGATATGGCATCGGTTCACATGAGTGGAATGCTGATCCGAGAGCCTGGGTTAACGGTCGGTTTGTTTGGGGCTTCACCACCTATGGGCCAGCCGAGCCGTATAACAATGGAGAACATGATTTGATCGTCCCGGAAGGCTACCGCGAAGATAACCGGGGTGCGGCAGTGACGCCGGATGGCACGGCATGGTGGGTCAGTCTTCACACGGGATTATCGAGCTACAATCACACGATCGCCCAAGGAAATACCTCGTTGATAAACCACTACACGGCTGTGGCGGGATTGCCTGCTGCCGGCCTCATGGACATCGCTGCGGATCCGGATGGATCGCTTTGGATCGTCGATAACAGCGGACGCTTGTTGCGCTTCACTCCGTCGAATCAAACTGTGCAGGTCTGGCCGGGAGTTTCCAGCGTGCGCCGCATCGTGATGGATACGACCGTCACTCCTCGTGCCCTATATGTCTCAATGGGCAGCCAAGGTTTGGCGGTAATCCGGGCAAGATAATACCATCCTCATCGTCCTGCTCTCTACGACGCAGGTGGTAGTCTTTATCGACGACTACCTGCTGACTCGCTTGCTCAAAGACCGTCCTCCGTATTTTTCTCCGCCATCACGTGTGATGTTCATCTTCCTCACAACCGTTGACCCTCTTATTGCTTGCATCGCGTTATTCTCTCTGGTACAAGAACCTACAAAAAAACCGGCACCCCTATTGAAAGAAGGTGTACATGATTCGGTATCTCATGCTGTTGATGATCATGATTACCCTCAGCAATTGCACCAGCGTCAAATATAATGAAACAGACTGTGGCAGCCTTCCAAGCGACACCTTCTGGTCCGGCAACGTCGCCCTCCAATGCCAAGAGTATCGCCGTCTTCAAGCAGAAACAGCCTATCGAACTGAAGTGGCGAACATGCTGAAGAGCTACCGGGAGTGCGTCAACAAGCATAGCGGTTCAGCGGCTGAAGCCAAAGAGCATTGTTCAGCTTACACACAACTGGTGAACGACCCTTCTTCTGTATCTCGCCCACAGAAATAACCGGAAGGGAAAGGTTTTTCATCCCATACGCATTTTGATGCCGGCTACACACGCGGGATTATTTTCCTGGCGCGCCTCTGTCACCCTTGCGTTATGTGTGACTGTTTGCGCCTCTGCGATGGGATGCGTCGCGTTCACGGATGACATGCGGCTCCCCGAGCAGACGACGACTGCTCCGGCCTCGTCGCACAACTCCATCTCGGCAACCTCGGACACCCACAACGAGGAGCCACACTCCGTGACGTCGCTCGAGATCCCAGGGCAATCGTTTCTTGCCACGAGCACGGATGATCCGACTTGGCGTTCCCTCGTGGGGAACGCGCTGGCAAGCCCATGCTCAAGTCATGTCGCGAGGAGAGTGGCTCCCGCCGAGGCGGACACATGCGGTAAGGAAACGCTCATGGCACGGACGGCGTTTCTCGTCAGAGATGATATGGCGCTGCGCCCTCCGAGCAGGCACCTCTGGTTATACCATCCGAGACTGGTCCCGCTTAAGGACGGTGAATCTTCTGTTCGCATGCCGCCCGGCGAGCTTGCCTACGAGGACGATGCGGGGCATCTCAGATTTAGAAATCCCTATACGGGCCTCCGCGACCAACCGCTTTTGCATCGCGACACCGCCAGGGCCGCTTCTTCGGACCCCAACATCTACGATATCGGCCCGCCTCCGAAGCACACCATCAAGACCTTCGCAGGCCTCACGGCAATGAGTCTTATGGGCATAGGTGTCTATGCCCTCGGACCGTCGTCGTTCACCGGAGCCAGCAAAGAAGGTGAAGATGTGTGGGGGGAGGCGCGGGACCACTTCAAGGAAGCTTGGACCAAACCACCGGTATTCGATAGCGACAGGGCGGTCGTCAATTACTTGGGCCACCCCTTCTTTGGAGCGCAGTTTTATCTGTCCCAGAGGAATTATGGTGAGAGCCCCTTATACAGCTTTCTGTTCTCAACCTTCACATCCACCTGCTTCGAATATTTCATCGAAAGCTGGTCGGAGCGCCCGAGCATCACGGACCTCATCGTCACACCCATTGTCGGGTCGATCCTTGGCGAACTCGTCTACCAGGCGACTCGACACATGCGCAAGGACGGCTTCACCCAAGCGGAAAAGAT
>DASTQY010000341.1:0-2730 GCA_035761525.1 Nitrospira sp.
GGTCCACGCGCTCGGCTTGGACGCTGTCGAGGTACCGTTCGGGGGCGAAGCCGTGAATCTGGCCGGCGACCTTTGAGCGGTACCCGTCCATGGGAAAGGGGTCGAAACTGGTGATGGTGGAGACGCCGGAATGACCCTCAAGTGCGGCTTTCCAAAATTCGCTCACCCCGATCCCGATCGGGCTGATGATACCCAATCCGGTCACGACGACCTGTCCCGGCATTCTGTAATCCCTCTTGTGCTTCGCGTCTTTACTTACCGGAAGCGACGACGTGCGTCAACCGAGTCGCGTTAAGTCGATGCCTCGGCAGCCGTGAGTTCATTGCCCTTCAATACTTGAGTTTCAACATGAGATACAGGCCATAGCTTGTAAACAACACGTTCGTCAACCAGCCGGCGACCATCGGTGGAAGCGCGCCTCCACGTCCGAATGCAATGGCAATTGAGTGAGCGGCCCAATAGGAGAACCCGACCAGCAACGCTTGTCCGATGCCGATCGCCATGCTGCCTCCGCGGGTGCCGCTTCGGCGAAGACTCAGCGCGATGCCAACCAAGACCATGATGATCGTAACCAACGGGAACGCGATACGCCCGTAATAGTCGGTCAGCAACCGGGTAAATTGCGATCCGTTCTGATAGAGGCGTCCTCGGGATTCACGGATGTCCTGAAACGTCATCATTTCCGAATCGCCGGCAAGTCCGCTGCTGAAGTCTGAGGGAATCATCGCAAGGTGAATAGGTTTCCGGTCGAATTCCACGAGCGTCACGGAACCGTCGCGATTGAAGCGGCGCTGAAACCCGCGGTGTAACGTCCAGGTGTTGCCGGCATAATGAGCCTCCTGCGCTTCCGTCATATCGATGAGATGAAACGCTGGATCAAAATGGAAGAGTTGGATGCCGCCTAGAGTTGCTCCGCCGGGAGCAAGACTGCTGACGTGCAGCAGGCTATCCGCATCGACTCGTGTCCATGGCTGGGAGAGCGTCAGCACGGCAGAAGGCGGTTTCTTTTCAATGCGGATCACACGAATTTCTTCGGCCTTGTTCGTCGCGAGCGGGATCACGGTGGAACTGAACAGCAACAGCACCAAGGACATGATCACGGCGAATGTCAGGAAGGGCGATGTAATCCAGGGAAGGCTGATTCCGCAGCTGCGGATGGCGGTAATCTCATTGTTGCGCGAGAGCAACCCGAGCGTCAGCAACGTGGCCATCAGGACGGCGAGTGGAACGATCTGATAGGACACGCCGGGAATTTTGAGCGCGAAGTAGCTCAGCACATCCAGCCACGTCGCATCGAAGCTCAAGAAGCGGCGGACTTTTTCAAAGAAATCGATGACCAGATAGATGGTCATCAGGCCCGCAAAACACATCAGGAAAATCTTCGCGTATTCGCGCAGCAGGTATCGAAACAGGATGGGCATACGTGGTTATTGTTTGCTCATGCGATAGAAGCTCACGAGCGTAATGACCAAGAAGACGCTGTTCGGGAGCCAGGCCCCGGCGAATGGCGGGATGGCCGTCGCCGTCACCAGAAACTCACAGGCCACATTCAGCACGTAGTAGGCGATGATGACGAGCACACCCACGGCGAACCCGCCGATGCGGCCCGACCGTTTTGAGACGATTCCGACGGGAAGACCGAGCATGCACAGGATGAGCGAAGCCGTTGGGAAGGCCATGTCCTTATAGTACTCCGTGAGGCGTCGGAGGGCCCATGGGTCGCGCCACTGTGAGTTGTTCAACCGGGCTACCAACTGGTCGTACGAAGGCCGTTCCTCCGTCGACGCATATCCGCTCTGGTTGAGAGAGAGTTTGAGGTCGTAACTGGAAAAGGAGGCCAGTTGGTATTCATCGATTTCATCCGGCTTGGTATGGATCACGCCGTCCTTCAGCCGTAAGGCAACTTGGTCGCTGGCGCTGTCGATCAGCACACGGTAGTCCTGAGCGACAATGACGCGAGGCTCTGAGGCGATTCGTCCGTCCGAAATGAAGATGCCGCCGGAAGACTGTTCGTCTTTGTCCGAGATGTAAATCGTCATGCCCGGGATCGGTTCGGTAAACGATCCGCGCTCCAGTGCCAATACGAGTTGATCCCGCAGCAGACTCAGCGCCACCTTTTTCAGGTTGATCGAACTCCAGGGCTGTCCCCATTGCGCGAGCCAGAGAGTCATCCCGCACACCAGCAGGGCGAACAGCATCACAGGACGTGCCAGCCGCAGTAGGCTCAAGCCGGCGGCGCGCATGGCCACCAGCTCCTTGTCCAGCGACAGCCGGCCAAAGGCGGTGATGGACGCGATGATGCCGGCAATCGGGAGGGTCAGCACGAGGAACGACGGAAGCAGGTGGGCAAAAACGTTGAGGACTGCCCAGAACCCCACGCCTTTGGTGACGAGGAGCTCGACCAGCCGAAGCAGCTCCCGGGTCAGCATGATGAAACACAGCATGCCGAGGCTGAGGCTGAAGGGGTAGAGCAATTCGGTGAAAATATAGCGGTCTAGCAGCGTACGAAGCGTCATGAGCGGCGGCTAGCTCCCGATATTGCGACACTATAGGGGACTGGTACCGGCTTGTCCACACGGCGGGCAGGACCCTTTTGCGGTGAGAGCGGCTTGACAAGATTAGAATGCCTATGTTACATGCTGCGCGCGCGATTTGTAACCAAGATGGGTCTCGTGAGTACGTCTTTTCTTCTGCACAGAGCCCGCCCATCCGTCCCCGGTTCTCATATTC
>DASTQY010000342.1:0-3031 GCA_035761525.1 Nitrospira sp.
CAGGCATCGTCTTGCTGTTGCGCGGGGGCAATGCCCGCGAAGTTGTGGAAGCCGTCAAGGAGAAGATCGATGAGATTCACGAGCAGAAGCTCCTTCCCGCCGGCCTTCGGATCGTGCCCTTCTATGACCGTCTTGAATTGATCGTCGCGGCGCTTCACACGGTGTACAAGGCACTCCTCGAAGGCATCGTGCTCGTCATTCTTGTGTTGTTTCTCTTCCTCGGCAACGTCAGGAGCGCGTTGATCGTGACGGCGACACTGGTGGTGGCGCCGCTGGCGACGTTCATCGTCATGGATCAGGTGGGCCTGACGGCCAATCTCATGTCGCTGGGAGGGCTTGTGATTGCCATCGGCATGATGGTCGACGGGTCGGTCGTCGTGGTAGAAAATGTCTATCGCCACTTGAGCGAACAGACGCATGTTTCGCCCACCAGCCGCACTGCCATCGTGCTGAAGGCGACGAAAGAGGTCGCGCAACCCGTCGTTTTCGGCATTCTCATCATTATTCTCGTATTTCTGCCGATCCTGGCGCTGCAGGGCATGGAAGGGAAGATGTTCAAGCCGCTCGCCTACACGATTATGATCGCGCTGCTGGTGTCGCTCCTGCTGTCGCTTACGCTGTCGCCGGCGCTCTGTTCGTTGGCGCTCACCACTGCGACGGAGGAAGACACGTGGTTGTTGCGGCAGGCCAAGCGATGGTACTCACCGGCGCTGACCTGGGCGCTAGCCCGTCGCCGCGTGGTCCTGATCTCGGCGGTGACGATGCTGGGCCTCAGTCTCATGCTCTTTCCGTTTCTCGGCGGCGAATTCATTCCGATTCTCAACGAGGCGGCGATTACACCCCAGACAATCCGGCTGCCCAGTATTTCCTTGGAGAAATCGATTGAAATCGAGCTCGAGATGCAGCGCGCCGTCATGGAATTCCCTGAAGTCCGGATGGTGGTCTCCAAGATCGGTCGCTCGGAACTGGGCAACGATCCGCAGGAGCCCAATGCCAGCGATCCGGTCGTTTCGCTTAAGCCGATGGACGAATGGACGACGGCCAAGACCAAGCCGGAACTGGACGATGCGGTACGCCGACGCATTGAGCGTGTACCGGGAGCAAACTTCCTGCTCAGTCAACCCATCCAGCAGCGGGTGGACGAACTGCTGTCCGGTGTACGGTCAGAGGCGACGGTCAAGATCATCGGAGAAGACCTCGAACAACTTCGGAAGACGGCCGAACAGGTTCAGGCCATCATGGCGGGAATCAGCGGCGTCAAAGACGTCCGCGTCGAGCAATTGTTCGGACAGGCCTACCTCTCAATCGACATCGACCGGGGGAAGATCGCCCGATACGGTATCAACGTCGCGCACATCAGGGAAATCATCTCTACGGCCATCGGCGCGGAGGCCGCGACACGTGTTTATGAAGGCCAGAAACGATTCGACCTCATTCTCCGCTATCCCAAGAAGTATCGGGACAGCGTGGAGACGATTAGCAACATCCTGCTGAGAGCGTCCACGGGAGCCCTGATTCCCCTGGGCGAGCTGGCCAAGGTCGAACTGCGCGAGGGCCCGGCGTTGATCAGCAGGGAAGGGCTTCAGCGCAGAATCTATGTCGGCTTCAATACCTTGGGGCGCGATATCGAAAGTATCGTCGGAGAGGCCCAGGCCAAAATTGCCAAACATGTGCAACTGCCGACAGGCTATCGTTTGATCTGGGGCGGATCGTTCGAAAATATGCAGCGAGCCATGGCCCGTCTGAAGATCATTGTGCCGATTACGATCGGACTCATTTTTTTGCTGCTGTTCGCTTCGTTTAATTCCGCTCGTCATGCGGCATTGATAATCATGAATCTCCCGTTCGCTTTAATCGGGGGAATCGTGGCGCTCTGGGTCACCGGTGAATACTTAAGCGTGCCGGCGTCTGTCGGATTCATCAATCTCTTCGGAGTCGCTGTGCTCAATGGCATCGTCCTCGTGTCCTACATCAACCAGCTGCGAGCCGAAGGGTTGTCGGACTACGACGCGATCGTGCGCGGATGCCTGCTTCGACTCCGGCCTGTGCTGATGACCGCTCTCGTGGCAATGTTGGGCCTGATCCCGCTGGCCTTTTCACACGGAATCGGCTCGGAAGTTCAACGTCCGCTGGCCGTCGTCGTGATTGGCGGGCTCGTCAGCTCGACATTGTTGACGCTCATCGTGCTACCCACCCTCTATGGAGTATTTGCAGGCTCTCCTCAGACCTTGATGGCAGACTCTCGCGCTCGCCAGCGGCTTAGCCTTCCAGCCGATCGGCCGGCGCCTTCCACACACTGACAAGTTGTCCCAAAAGTCTCCTGGTCCGGACACCTTGTCCCCACCTTCCTCGGGCGACGATGGGCTACCCAGGCCCTAGGGAAGGCCATGGCTTCTCCTCAGGGGTGGTGCGCTTCTTGCTGACGGCTTGGCGTGCAATGAGTGCAGACATCGCTCGCTGATAATGGTCGGGCGAGCGGCTCTTCGCACGCCATGAGTTCGTTTTGGATATTGAGGAGGCTTTCGTCATGCCGACATCCCGAGCGCCGCTCCCTTCGACTTTTTGGGTCCGTCTCAGCTTATCTGCTCTTGCCGGCATCTGCTTGATCACGCAGCTTCAGTGCGGCGGAGGCGGAGACAGTAATGGAGGTGGCTCGAGTTCTCCCGGCGTGACCGGTGATGTCAAAGCCATCGCACGGGAAAATACCCTGCCGGGAACCTCGGCTTGGCGCATTCAAAACCCGGAGACCGGGGGTGAAATTGCCGCCTATCCGGACCGTGAAAGCTATCCAGGTGGTGCTGAGGTCCGTATTTCAGTCTCTGCGAATCCCCCCGGAAATTTTAGATGGCAAGTGTTCAGGATGGGGAGTTACGGAAGGGTGGGGGGTCGGCTCTACGCGGAAGGTGGACCCCATCCCGCACCGCGCCAGCCAGACCCCACGTTTGACCCCGTGACTGGTCTCGTGGTCGCGGGATGGCCTCCCACATTCTCCTTTCCAACAAGGCGCAGCGACGGTACGCCGTGGCTCACT
>DASTQY010000343.1:0-4926 GCA_035761525.1 Nitrospira sp.
CGCAGGCTGAGAAAAGGTTCCTCTCTCCGTTTCTCCTTGTTGTCCCACATGGCATCGATCACCTGCACCTTGTCCAGTTGAGCGACCGAGACCACGTCATAGCGAAAATAGGAATCGCCGATGACCATGTCGAAAAACACATTGCCCGCCGTGAGGAGCAGGACGTTGAACCGCCCCTGCTCTTCGTAACCCTCCGGCAGAAATTTGTTGATATGGCAGAGCGCCACCTTGCGATCGGCAAGGGCCGCTCGAATTTTGTCGCGTAAGGCCGGATACTCGATCTGCAAGGCTTTTTCATCCGGAGCCGTCGCGGCGACTGCCGCCTCCTGCGTCTTTTCGAATACGTCTTCTGCCGACATCAAGCCAGCCATAACGTCCTCTCTTTCTCTAAGGAAAAATATGCTTACTCACGCACCCCTACGGCTAGGGCTGCCGTCTTGATCGGATGACCCTCGCGACTCCGAGTAGGCCGAGGCCGGCCCACGCGAACTCCAACAAAATAAATCCGGCCCGTTGGTCAGCAATGGCCACCACACCCAGCATCAGAGAACCGACGATATTGAGCATCAGATAACCGGCATGCAGTTCACGCCAGACTCCCCCCTGGTTGAGCCCATAGGCCGTCAAGACCATCAACGCCCCCGCAACGGACATCAGTTGTAAGAGCATTCGGCATTCCTTCTCAAACATGGTGGCGCTCCGTCCATAACGCGCCCCAACGACAGCGGTGCCAGAGCAGCGGTGCAATGCGCGTGGAACCATCCAGAGCAAGCCGGGCGGGCGTTTTGCATCTTCCTACAAAGCCGGTACGGTAACCGGTGGACAAGCAGTAATGCAAGTGGCGAGGGGACGGCCGCGCTAGCGAGCTACGATGCGGTAGAAAAATCGTGTGACTCCGGCCTCATCAAGCACGGACAGGCCAAATGCCTCTTTCGTCACTCGGACCAAACCGAAGTTCTCATACCCTGCCTCATTGATGAGCGTCGTTGGATGCAGCGTCGCACTCGGCGCCGTCAACCAGCCCGGTCGTGCGGACAATGGGCCGACCGCAAATTCGTGGAAGTCCGCCACGCCGTCTTCATTGGGGTCATAGACGTTGGCCTGGACCCAGTGGAGGTCGCCGGCGAGAAACACGACATTTTTCAGTTTCTTCTCAAGAATGGCATCCACAATCAGTCGGCGTTCTCGCTCGAATCCGTTGCCCTCTGGCCCCCCAGCCCAACCGTCATAACCCGGAACGGTCAGCCCGCCTCCCTTCAGGACGGACAATGGCACACTCGTCACGATGACTTTCCAGGTCGCGGTCGAACGGGTTATCCCATCCAGCAGCCACGTAAGTTGTGCAGCGCCCAACATCGTTTTGGCCGGACCGTCTGGATCTGCATTTCGACTGCGATACTGCCGGGTGTCCAGAAGAAACACCTCGAGGTCAGAGCCGTACCGGACGCGACGATATAAGCGGTGTGAATCGGTTGCGTCAATCTGGATCGGCCAGTAATCCCTCAGGGCCTGCCGGCCGGCCGGCATTTGGGTTTCGAACGGTCCTGAGAAATTATTTTTTACCTCATGATCGTCCCACATCACATAGACAGGGACCGTCTGGAGCATCCGGCGGAGTGCGGCCGCGCCGCGTTGGTAATGGTGCCTGGCACGATACTCGGACAAGGTCTTGGCGACGAAGTTCGCGCCCGGCTCATTGGGTGGAGAGGGACATAGATGGTCCGCATAGATCGTGTCACCGAGAAAGATAAAGAAATCCGGCCTCTGTTTGCGGATCGTGTCGAAAATCGGATAGCCCTCAGGGCCTTGGCGGCATTCTAGATCGCCGCTCCAGGCGAAGGTGACAGCAGCTGAGGTCGCAGGATCGGGCAGCGTGCCGAACTCGCCCTCAGCAGCGACATGCCTCTTGGACGAATTCTCCGGGCCAACCATCACAATGTAATAGCGGTACCGAGAACCTGGATTGAGGCCGTCGATGAGGATGGATAAAGTAAAATCCGTGTCGACGCTGGTCACCAACACTGGCGTTCTGGCAGCGGCTGATCGCACCGACGCCATCGCCGACATCGTTTTCCAGGCTTCGACGGAGGCCCATTCCACTTGGACATGCTTTGAGCCGGCTGTTTTCAGCCAAAGCACGGCAGAGTGGCTCGTGATATCTCCCACTGCCGTGCCGTCTGGCAAGCTCGGCTGCTCGAGCTCAGCTTGGTCAATAAACGGGCTGTCGGGCGGCAACCCTTCGCGCGAGGGTGACACGCATCCCTGGGGGAGCGCGAGGACAGCGCACAGTAGAAGCCTTACCGTCACGTCCACGGAGTACTCACCGGGAGGCAAAAGATACGCGACTGTCCGTCTGAACAAAGCAAGGCTTTGACTGACCGTGTCCTCTCAGGGTTGAAAATCGGATCCACGGTCCTGCATACTGCTTCCCGACAACGAGGAGCCGCGACATGAACGATCTCCAGTGCATGATCCAGGGATGCCAGGCGAAAGTCTATTCGCCGGCGGGCACGCAATATGTGTGCAAGGAACATTTTCTGAGCTTCCTCACCTGGCGTCGCCGCAAAGGAGCGCAGATGTTCGTCCATTATGCCGGTCTTAGCATGGACCAGCGCGACCCCATCGTCGCGGAATGGTCGAAAACCGTATCAATCATCGAAGCGCCTTCCATAACTGCTTCCAACCCTTAATCAGCGCCTTCATCGCCTCACCGTCTGGACGGCTCTGAACGCACGTGAGCCTCGTTATTTTTATTCGTCGCCTTGTTCACCCCATGACGGCACTGCCGTGATGGTGGATCATCAACCACTCGTCGCCGATGCGCTCGAAGAGGTTAGTGGCCAGCACCCGGGCTTGCTGCGGTTCGTCTGATTGCTGACTTGTAATGTTCTCGATGCAGATGACCCAGGCCATATCTCCCGCCACCTGAACCATCGACTCTGTCAGTTCGAATTTCATTGAAAATGTGTTGTTGAAGATCAAGACCCAGGAGTCGCGCACAGCCGGCCAGTCTGAACGGAGCGTCCAACCGGGATGCACGCACGTCACGTAGTCCAGATGCGCCCATACCTCATCCATCTTCGCAATATCCAGGCTCTCAAAGGCTTCGTAAAACCTCTGATTTGCCTTTGTAACTTCTTCGATTCGTCGTTCCAGCATGCGCACACTCAACAGCAAACGATCGCTTCACCGGTACCGGCCATTGCATCTCGAGCACGCACCTGAGCGTTCAGTTCCCAGACACGTCAGTCAAGCGCGCTATCATACTGGAATCCACCGCGGCAGCGCGAGAGGGTTTGCCGCCGGCTACGAGGAAGGCAGGCTCGATGTCTGCCGATGCACGACCCACACGCCCGCGAGTATCAACAGAATACCGATGATTTCAACGATGCCGACGGGCTCCTTAAGAACGACCGCAGAGAGCGCGACTGCGGAAACGGGCGTGAGATTGCCGAGCACGGAGGCCCGTGATGGGCCGATGCGGTTGACGCCGAACAGCCAGGCCTGCTGCGCGACGGCGGTGGCAAACACCACTAGATAGACGAGTGCGACCCAATCCGGGAGCGCCACCGATGCCCACCCGGCCTTCAACATCTTCTGGTCTGTCCAGAGTAGCGGAATTTGCAGTACTGTTGCTGCCAGAAGCGTCGTCCAATTGACGGTCAGTGCTGGAACTCGTTCCATGATCGTTCGACTGCCGATGCTGTACAGCGCCCAACTCGCGACGCCCAGAAACACCAGCGCTCCACCCAGCAAAGGCTGTTCACCCGCAGCATTGAATCCTGCCACGGAAACCAACGCGACTCCAAAGAACGACAGGACACTGCCTGCCCACACAAGCCGCAATGGAACGTCTTGACTCAAGACCGCTGACAATAAGGCTGTCACCACCGGCAGGGCCCCGATGATTACACCCGCCACCGCCCCGCTGACATACTTGAGGCCGATAAGGATTAGGAGATGGTTGCCAAGCACCCCCAGGCCGAGGAGAGCAAGTGTTCGATAATCTTGCCTCGTCAGTCCGCGCAGTGATCCATCCTGAATCCACCAGGTGGTCATTAGGATTATGAGTCCGCCGATATCCCGAAGCACGGAGGCTTCGACGGCTGAAAAGCCGCTCAGCGCAAGCTTTTGCGCGACGATGGATCCCCCCCACAAGACAGCCGCGACGACGATCGCTCCATAGCCGAACCCGGCAGGTTGTATGGCCATGCCGTGGGGATACAATCCTTCCGGCCAACGGTCAAGCATATTCTTGAGCGACATGCCTGGATGCGCTCGGGAATTTGCCAGGTGTTTTTCGGAAGCCAATTCCGTTTGATGGAATTGAACACCGGCTCACATCGGATCAAGGCTTCTAACATGTGGCCCAACTTCACTGAGTTTGGCGCGGTCTTATGCGATCTGGATGGCGTGATCACCCAGACGGCACGCTTGCACGCTGCTGCCTGGAAGCGCCTGTTTGACGACTATTTACAGGAAGTGGCCGCCCGAACAGGAGCTCCGTTCAAGTCGTTCGATCTGGGAGAGGACTACCGACTGTATGTGGACGGGAAACCTCGACATGAGGGCGTACGGGACTTCTTGGCGTCCCGTGGTGTGAGTCTTCCGTCAGGTACGCCCAGTGACGGGCCGGACCATGAAACGCTCTATGGACTGGGGCAGAGAAAGGACAAACATTTCAAAGTCGCCCTGCGTGAGACCGGAGTCATCCCCTATCCCAACACGGTCAAATTCCTTCATCTTGCACATGCGATGGGATTGAAAATGGCCGTCGTGTCTTCGAGCCATCATTGCGCCGAAATCATTGAAACCGTCGGCTTGAGCTCCCTGTTTGATGTCCGAGTGGATGGTCATGAGATTGACCGTCTTCGTCTGGCAGGAAAACCCGCTCCGGATTCCTTCCTGGAAGCGGCGAGAAGGCTG
>DASTQY010000344.1:0-2859 GCA_035761525.1 Nitrospira sp.
ACGCCATGAAAATGGAATTCTCTGCCGGCTTCTATAAGCCGGCAGAGGGCTGGCTCGGAGCCCCTAAAATCACGACATAGCCCTCATGTCCCTGCCGAACCAACTGACCATTCGAGCAGCCAATCTGGATGACGTGGGATCCATCATCACGTTCAGCGCAGCCATGGCGCGCGAAACGGAGAACAGACGGCTTGATGAGGCGAGGCTCAGGGAAGGAACCCTGTCGCTGCTCAACACACCATCGTACGGATTCTTCGTGGTCGCAGAACTCCGCGACGGGGATCAGCGTAAGTTGATCGGCCAACTCATGATCACGTACGAGTGGAGCGATTGGCGCAACGGTGTCTTTTGGTGGATTCAAAGCGTCTATGTCGACCCGGCGTGGCGGCGCCAAGGTGTATTCCGACGGATGCACGATGTCATCGTCGGACGAGCGAAGGAAGATCCAAGAGCCTGCGGCATCCGTCTCTACGTGGAGCAGGACAACCGCACGGCGCAAACCGTCTATGAGAGGGTAGGACTTTCTCCATCAGCTTATGCGGTATATGAACAGGATTTCGTCCTGGCTCGGGCCAGTCGAGCGAAAGATTCATTCTAAGAAGGAGATTCTATGTCTATTTGTCGACCATTCGTGTTGCTTGCAGCGCTAACCCTACTCGCTCAAGGATGCGCCTTCAGCCGAGGCACCCTCGGTGACGATATCAAGACCGACGCAGTCGGTACGATCAAGAAGGGCGTTACGACGAGAACAGAAGTGCTCGCGCTCTTGGGAGCCCCCGATCGGATTCTTCCCCTCAATGGACGGGACCTGTACCAGTATTACCGTTATGACGCCAAGGCTGGAAGCTTGTTGTTGATTTTGGTCAATTTTTCGCGTCTGTCCGTCAAGAGCGATGATCTGTTCGTCATCGTCAATCAAGCCGGCGTTGTGGAAGACGTGATTTCGTCTAAGCGAACTGAAAGCCTGGAGTTCCGCTTCTGGCCATTCGGAGAATAAGATGCTGCCGCGGCACCCCAAAATCATCGCTTTCTTCTTGCTCATTATCATCGGCCTGCTGTCTTCAGGCTGCAACGTGATGCGCATTACCTTGAATACCCCGATCACCCCCAAAGACGTGGCCTTCATTGTTCCAGGGCAAACAACATTACCTGAAGTCGTCGAAAGACTCGGATCGCCCGATTCATTGAACAATACGAGCACCGGTATCGTTTCGATCTATCGCTTCCTTGACATGAAGTACGCGCGCGTCAATCTCGGCTGGATAGCTCGATTTTGGTCCCCGGTAGACCCCGACTTGATCTTCTCCCGTACCGGGTTCGGCACCGACGCCCTGCAAGTCTTCTATGATTCAAATGGGGTGGTCATTGAGCATAGTTTTCTGAGACATCTGAAAGAACTCCCATTTCATCCTTATCCCTTTTAAGCCGTTGCCAGTTCAAGCTGCAGGCGCGAATTGCCGCTTCCGGCCGGCCTCGCTATAATCTGGCCAATATGGATGAACGCTGGCACCCGTCTCGCCCTTTTCTCCCTGCGCGTCACGGCATTAACACGTCATGAACGAGACAAGCGACCTGCCTTTTCCCGGGCTCGAACCGGCCACACCTGAGCTAATTCAGAAAGCACACACTGTGCAGCCTATAATTTGCCTCAGGACTGATCGTCGGCTGGTTGGACAGCAGGCTCTTCTATTGGTGCTGTGCTGCCTGCTTATGTCCTGCATCGCGGCCCATGCGGGTGATTCGGACGAACCCCGGGCGCGGGCGCGAGATCTTGGCATCGTGATCGGGTCGCACGCGAGTGGTCCCCTCAACGCAATTACGGACGTCGCCGGCGTTAAAGTGGGACATACGACGTTGATATCGGGCGACGGACCATTAAAGCCAGGCCACGGCCCCGTTCGGACAGGCGTGACGGTCGTCATTCCGAGAGAAGATGTGTGGCATCAAAAAGTCCCTGCCGGCTCCTTCGTACTCAACGGGACGGGGGAGATGACGGGACTGGCCTGGGTGAGTGAAGCAGGATTTCTGGAATACCCGATCGCCCTCACTAACACGTTAAACGTACCCAGAGTGGCCAACGGCGTGATGACATGGATGATCGGAAAATATCCGGAAATCGGAATCACCGACGACACGTTGACTCCGGTCGTGGCAGAATGTGATGACGGCCGCCTGAACGACATACAAGGCCGTCATGTTTCGGAAGCAGACGTCATGAACGCCCTCAACGGTGCCACCGGCGGGCCGGTGAAAGAAGGCACCGTCGGAGCGGGGACCGGCATGGTGTCATACGGATTCAAGGGAGGAATCGGCACCGCCTCTCGGGCGCTGCCGGAGGCCGATGGCGGTTATACGGTCGGCGTCCTAGTCAACGCGAACCACGGTCGGAAACCGGAGCTGGTGGTCTCAGGGATTCCGGTCGGCCGGCTCTACGATGGGTCTGATGCAGGTCCGCCTAGCCGTCCAGGCCAAAGCGAAGGCTCAATCATCATTGTCGTGGCAACGGACGCGCCACTTGATGGAAGACAACTGAATAGACTCGCCAAGCGAGCCGCATTAGGATTAGCAAGGACTGGCTCAACAGCCCGCCACGGCAGCGGTGACTTCATTATTGCGTTTTCAACCGCTAACGTCATCCCCCATTATCCACAAGAACGAACCTATGCCCTCACGCACCTTGCAGATACGCATCTCAATCCTCTGATTACCATAACCGTCGAAGCGACGGAAGAAGCTGTCATCAACGCATTGACCGCGGCTACGACGGTCATTGGACGCGACAACTATAAAGTGGAGGCCATTTCATTGAGCCGCTTGCGCACGATTCTCGGAACCAGCAGCAAATAGAAGCGTTGCTTA